>JAITQA010000087.1 GCA_031289145.1 Dysgonamonadaceae bacterium
GCCAATGTCAGCGAGATGCAAACCAAAATGGCCGTTTCGTACATAAACATGCCGAATATGCCTTGATTGGAAGCTCCATTGCACTTGTGAATGCTCACTTCTTTGGCGCGTTTAACCAAAGACGAAATCGAAATCAGGACGTAGTTCAAGGTGGCAATCAACAGTATAATCAGGGCGAGTGTAGATAGAATGATGGTTATGCCTTTTATTTCGGAGTTTTCCGAATGAACGCCTTTGAAAGGGGACAAGAATGAATGAATCGCAAAACCGGCCTGTGCCATACGGTCATAATCGAAATATTTACGCCATACCGCATTAATTTCCTGGTTGATATTTTCCGGATTTGTACCTGAAGCCAAGCGAACGATCCCCCAGAAACTGTCTCCGCCATCCCAACTCGTACCTAATCCGAATTGCTTGGTGATGTTAGCAAAAGAAATCACCACATCGCCACGCAGGGAATTATTATCGGGAATATGTTCAAAAACGCCTTGTACGGTATAGGCATAATTCTGCATATACAACAGGGTTTTACCAATCGGATCTTCGTCCCCGAATATCAACCGGGCTGTTTGGTCTGAAATAAAAACATTGTCCAAAACGCCCAGCATCCGATCATCGCCTTTCAGTACGTTTACGCCGAGGGTTTTGAAAAAGAGCGAATCGGCAATCAGCGGTCTCAATTCGTACCGCTGGTCACCGAAGAAGAAAGATTCCTTTCCTTTATTGGCATAAACCGTTGAGGCATAAGTAACTTCCGGAAATTCATCGTTGAGGGTGGGAGCCATCGGCGCCATAACAATATGGTATGAACCCTTATTTTCTCCTCCAATTGTGTATTGGTTATTCAGTAAATACAATTGATCAACTTCTTGGTAGAAATTATCGAAAGTGGCTTCGTAAGCCACACGAGAAAAAAGCAAGAGTCCTATAAGTAGCCCCAAGGAGAGGGAAATAATCTTAATCAGGCTATTTCCACCGGCATTGACGATTGCTTTGAAAGCATAATAAAGTTGTCTCATTTTTTATATTTGTTTTTTACCCCTAAATCCCCTGAAGGGGACTTTACGGAGTACATTATTACTCTGTTTTCAGCGCTTCCACCGGATTGCGGGATAAAACATTCAAACTTACTCCCGAAGTGGTGAGGATGGCGACCAGACATTGAATCAGTACCGGAAGCACAAACAGTGTCCAACTCAATGAAGTATGGTTCTTGTAATTATTCAACCAATCCGAAGCGATATACCAGGCAAGCGGCGTTGCAATGATTCCGGCAAGCACAATCCATTTGAGAACATCGTAAGAGAGCAGTGAAAAGATGGATTGCGGCGTGGCGCCGTTTATCCGGCGGATGCCGATTTCTTTCGTCCGGCGTTTAGCGGTATATAAATGGATGGCAAGCAAACCAATCATTGCGATGAATACCGACAACAGCGAACCAATCAATACCACTTTGGCTTGCATTTTCATAGTATCAAACTTTTTCGTGTAAATATCTTCACTCCACACCGGATTGATAACAAATTCCGAATCAAATTTCCGGAAAACCGTTAATGCCGATTCCTGCGCCTCCATCCGGCTGATATTTTTGTCGAAACGGATATAAATGAGGGTTGCAAATTTTTGATAACTGCTTAATACCAAAGGCTGAACAGGGTCGGTAGGTTCAAGAAATATAAAATCTTTGACTACGCCGATGATTTCGGCGTCTCCTTGATATTCCACGTGTTTTCCGACTACCGGCATTTGCAAACCCAGCATTTTCAGCGCAGATTCATTCAGGACAATAGTGTTCACACTATCCGGTGCATTCTCTTTGAAAAATTCGCCTTCTGCCAATTGAAATTCCATCAATTCGCAAAGTCCCGGCAGAATGCGGTATTCATTTATCAGTTGTACACTTTCCCGTTCTTCCAATAAAGTGATGCCCTGGCCGCTTGCGCCACCTCCGATAGCATGATTTCCACCACTTACTTTTTGGATACCGGGGGTGTTGAGCAGTTCCTGTTTTAGAGATTCATAACTTCCCCTAATTGCTTGATTGGCAGGTACCATCATGACATTTTCCGGATTGTAGTTTTTGGGAAGTTTTTGCAGGTAATCGGTTTGTTTGTTTATTACCAATATGTAAGAAATAAGCACAATGGTGACAATGGATTGAAAGACAATCAAAGTCGTTGTCAACTGTCGTTTGGAAAATTTCAATCGTTTTGCCAAAATGTCCAAAGGCGTAAACCGGCTCATGTAAAACGACGGATAGCCAGCCGACAAAGTTACGGTAAGCACAAACAACGCCACCATACATCCGACGAACGTTGGATTCAGCAATTGAACCAAATCAATATCCTTGTGTATCAGTTGGGCGAAATAAGGTGTAGCAATGACGGTCAAAAGCAGACCGGCAACAAAAGCAATTAGTACGATGCCGGAAACTTCGGTAAAAAATTGCCGGACAATATTATATATATTTGCGCCGTTGGCTTTTCGGATGCCGATTTCGTTCATGCGGGTTTCGCCTTGCGCCATAAACAGATTCACAAAATTGACAATTGCCAGCGCCAGCACAAACAAAGCAATAATTGCCAGCAACCAGACAAATTTCATGTCGTTGCTTTTTCCCAAACTGAACGAAGCTATTGAATGTAAATAAATATTCGTCAGTTTTTCGGTAATTCCATACGCTTTGGCGTTGAATTGGGCGGTAAAAGGCGCCAATATCGAAGTATATTCTTTTTCAATGGAAGACATGGTTTCTTTCAACGGCGCTTCAAGTTTTATCAGGTAATAAGTGAAATATTCCAGCCCTTCATACGATGCCGCTTCCCCTGAGAGGCACGTCAGTATATCGAATGTAAAATGCGTATTGACGGGAAGTTCTTCCACGATGGCCGTTATGGTAAACTCCTTGCCTCTAATGGAAATAGCTTGATTAATCGCATGGCTTGCACTGCCGAAAATAATCTCGGCTTGTTTGCGGGTAATCACTACAGCGTTTGTAGATTCCAGGGCGTTATCAGGCGTTCCTTCCACAAATTTTAATTGGAATACTTTGAAAAAGCTCGAATCCACAGACAGATAATTCAGGTTTTGAAAATGTTCCGTTTCATGGATGATTTCTACCTTCCCACGTTGGAGTATTTGTGTGGCAGCTTCTATTCCCGGTACGTTTTCGGGAAGTTCCATATAAGCCTTTCGCAATGTGATAGGCAAATTTTGCGTTTCTCCGTTTATTTCCAATGCATTAATTAAACGCACAATGCGTTCATTATTTGCAAAATGTTTGTCATAACTCAGTTCGTTTACGACGAACAAAATCAGCATAATGGAGGCAGCCAATCCGATGGCCAATCCGATGACGTTTACCCAGAGGAAAAAACGGGTCCGTTTGTAAGAGCTTAAAATATTCATTGTATTCAGTATTAAATTGTCTTTTCTATTATTTAATTATTCCGTTTTCAGCGCCTCCACCGGATTGCGGGATGAAACATACAGACTCACACCCGAAGTGGTGATGAGGGCAATCACGCACTGAATCAGTACCGGAAGCGCAAACATGGTCCAGGTTATCGGGGTGTGATTCCGGTAATTGTTCAACCAATCCGAAGCGATATACCAGGCAACCGGCGTTGCAATGATTCCGGAAAGCGCAATCCATTTGAGTACATCGTAGGAGAGCAACGAAAACAGGGATTGCGGCGTGGCGCCGTTTATCCGGCGGATGCCGATTTCTTTTGTCCGGCGTACCGCTGTGTATAAATGAATGGCCAACAGTCCCAACATGGCAATGAGCGCCGACAAAAATGTACTTATCAAGGCCAGACGGGATTGTGTTTGTATCTTATCGAATTTTTCCGCATAAATATCTTCGCTCCAAACCGGGTTGAAGTAAAATTCGGAATCAAATTTCCGGAAAACATTCAAAACCAACTCTTCCGCCTGCCTCCGGCTTATCTGTTCATCAAAGCGGATGTAAACCAAAGGAGGATTTCTCATGTTTGACCAATGGCTCAACATCAAAGGTTGGACAGGATTGGACGGTTCGGCATAGATGAAGTCTTTTACAACGCCTACTATCTCTGATTCGCCGCGATAATAAATATGCTTTCCAACAACCGGAGCCTGTAATTCCAACATTTTTACAGCCGATTCGTTCAAGACAACCGACCAGGTATTTTCCGGCCGGTTTTCCGTAAAGAAGCGGCCTTCAGTCAACTGAAATTCCATCAGTTCGCCCAATCCGGGCATAACCCGGTATTCATTGATGGGCAGATTTTTATCCCTGTTTTCCGGAGAGGCGACAGATTGTCCGCTGCCTCTATGCCCAATCGTAGCTTCACCCCCGCTTGCGTTCCGGATGCCGGGCGTATTCAGCAATTCCTGTTTCAAAGTCATGTAATTCTCGCTTAAAGCATTACTGGCGAATACAGGCACAGACATCACATTTTCCGCATTGTAATTCTTCGGAAGATTCTCCAAATAGGTTATCTGCCTGTTTATCACAAAAATATAAGATACAAGCGCGATACTGACGATGGATTGGAATATCACGATAGCGGCAGTTAACTTGCGTTTGGAGAACCGGAGACGCTTGCCCAGGATTTCCAAAGGATTGAACCGGCTCAGATAAAACGAAGGATAAGCCGCCGACAATACAACGGTCAGAGCAAGCAGCACAACGAGCGTGAAGATAAACAGGGGATTCATCCATTGAGATAAATCAATCTCTTTGTGAATCAGACCGGAAAGATAAGGCGTTGCCGCGAGCGCCAATAAAAAGCCGCATCCGAAAGCTATCAACACGATACCCGTCACTTCCGAAAAGAATTGCCGGACAATGTCGGAGATACTTGCCCCATTGGTTTTCCGGATACCGATTTCGTTCATCCGGGTTTCGCCTTGCGCCATAAAAAGATTAATAAAATTCGTAACCGCCAGCATCAAAATAAATAAAGCAATAGCCGTCAACAGCGAAATAAATTTCATATCATTGCTTTTCCCAAGACCATTCCCTGCTTTTGCATGTAAATAGATGTCCGTCAGTTTTTCGGTCACACCGTAAGCTCTGGCTCCGACGCGGTCGCTGTAAGGTTTCAGCATTGTCGTGTATTCTTTCTCAATAGACGACCGGACCGATGCTAAGGATGCACCGGACTTTATCCGGTAATAAACATAAAAATCAATCCCCCTGGACGATTCAAACATGGGCGGAATGTTCGTCAACACATCGAATGAAAAATGCGTATTTGTCGGCAATTTTTCTACAACGGCGCTTACCGTGTATTCTGCTCCACCTATCCGGATAATTTTGCCCGTCGCCTCTTCCGGATTACCGAAAATAATGTTGGCATAAGGACGGGTAATCACTGCGGATTGGGGCGAATCAAGTGATTCTGCGGCTGTTCCCGCTACGAACTTCATTGGAAATACCTTGAAAAAAGTTGCATCCGCATGGAGAAGATTCACAGACTGGAAATGTTCCGTTTCATAAATCAATTCGGTTTCTCCACTCGGAAACAGACGTACTGCCGACGCTATTCCTGTTACTTTTTCCGGCAATTCCGAATAAGCCACGCCGAGATTGGTAGAAAAATATTTTATCCCGCCATTTTCGTCCATTGCGGTATTTAGGCACACGACGCGGTCGCTTCCGGCAAAATGCCTGTCGTAACTCAACTCATTGACAACAAACAAAATCAACATAATGGAAGCAGCCAATCCGATGGCCAATCCAATCACATTTACCCAAAGAAAAAAGCGAGTCCGTTTGTAAGCGCTTAAAATATTCATATTATCTTTTTATTATAATGCGTATCTATAATCGTGCCAAAAAATTAACTGATTGATAATTAGCGATTTGAAAATTAAAGTGCAACAGTTATTGTAAAGTTTTTTTACAAATAGCTGTAAAACTTATTTACAGTTTAGCATAAAAGAATAAAAAAGCGTCTAAACTCTCTATTGGTTTACACGCTTTAATAGTAAATATGATTCGAAAAATTTTATCTGCTGTTGAAGATCAAATCTAAATTTTGTTTTACATATCCTTCGAATTCATGGTCGGAACTGATTAATGTCATTTTTTCGATAATCGCTTGAGAAATAATCACATGGTCGTTCGGATCATTATGAGATTCCGATGTAGATAGTTTTGAATAAGTGATGAGATGCTCTTTTTTTACGGGAAGTATCTCAAAATTTTGCTCAATACTCGGTAAAATATCATTCGCACTTTTCCATGTGGTTTTTATTTTGCCTTTCTTCTTATATAAATGGATTATTTCCTGAATAGAAATCGTACTGACATATAAACGAGCTTTATAATCATTCACAATGATATCCAGCACTCTAATCTCTAATTCCTTTTGATTGTATAAAAAAAACAACACAATATTCGTGTCTAAAAGATAGCGTTCCATAGTTAAGTGAAATTTTGAATCCGTTTATTTCATCACAGCTCGCATATCCAATATTTCCGTAATAATCCCTTCCGGATGTTCTTTCAACCACATACCGGCTTTTGACAATCTATTCGGGTCTTTAGGACCTTCATACTTAAATTCTGTTTTCACCCCATTCGGATAATAGTAAGCCTTAGGTTTCCTTTCCCTTTTTTTCTTTTCCTTTTCTTCCATAGCGCTGTATCTTTAATTGTTTTACATCCGGCAAATGTACATGAATTTTCCGACAAAAACAATTTTTTACTAAAATGGCTAAAACTTTTTTTGAGGTGCTATTTTTTTGTGGAATAAATCGTTTGCGATTAACGATTAGCATGGGATGTCTCCACTCCGCTTCGCTCCGGTCGACATGACGACAACATATTCTTTCAATCCTACTCTTCCCCGTTTTTTCCTCAGCTGACCCGTCATGTCGACTAAGAGAGCGAAGCGAAGGCATGGAGACATCTCATGATAAGCGTTAATTTCTTTTTTGATAATTGGTTTATTATGAATATTATCCATCTATCGAGTTGTCGATTATACGAGAAACGCAGTTGAAAAAATGGAATAGAAAAAAGAAAGAACTACTTATTAATTCCATAAATCCTCAATGGGGTGATCTTTGGAATAAAATAAGTAAAATGATATATTGAAGTTTCATAGCGCCTCAAAAAAAGTTTTAGCCAGTTTACGATGAAATTTAAGAATATACCAATAAAAAAAGTTACCTGATATTATTGGTTAAAAAAAATTACCCATTTAAAATAATATCCTATATTTGCAAGCCGTATCAATGAAAACCATGTCGGTCAACAAAAATAAAACAAGCCATATCCTGAGTGTCTTTCTCCTGCTGCTTGCCGGAGGATTCAGTATTCCCGCACAGGGCCAGGTCAGCCTCCG
>JAITQA010000112.1 GCA_031289145.1 Dysgonamonadaceae bacterium
TTACTTCCGGTATTAAAGACGAATATTTTGAATTGTCAGATATGTATCCTGTTGATAGGATTGCGATGTCGGATATTCCCAAACGCGACGGCGAAGTGCAGCGATATAAATACGTAAAAGGCTTGCACGACCCGCTGAAAGGCACACAGGGAGGATTGATACAGAAATTCAAATCGGCTCACGATGCTCTCTGGGGCGGTGGAGAAATGGACGAAGCCGACGCTTTTGACGAAATGGATAAATTGATTTTCTGTAAAATATGGGACGAACGTTGGGACGAAAACAATCCTCGTTCGAAAGGAGAACCCTACGATTTTCAGATTATTTACTATTCCGAAGATAAAGAAGACAGGAACAATCTGAAAGCCAAAGCCGAACTTGAAAAACGGATAAAAGCGCTGTACGAAGAAGGACGCAAAAAAGACCCCGAAGTTTTCAAAGAAGACATAAAAATCAACAGACACAAAATCTTCACCGTTGTTCAGTATTTGCAGGATATTCATTTGTCGCATACCGATTTGGACGCAAAAGGTCTGGCTTTTCAAACTTTCATGGGAAGTTTTTTCCGTGGTAAATTCGGCGCTTTTTTCACTCCCAATGCCGTGGTACAGTTTATTGTCAGTGCAATCGGTATAAAAAGAGATTATAAGGTGTTGGATACCTCTTGCGGAAGCGGCGGATTTTTAATACATGCGCTCAAAGCCGTCAGAGAAGAAGCCAATGAAATTTACGGAACCGACAGAGGAACAAATCATTTCAACTATTGGCATAATTTTGCTCAAAACAGGCTCTTTGGAATCGAAATAAATGGAAAAATTTCCCGCGTGGCAAAAATGAATATGATTATCCACGACGACGGTCATACAAACGTGATTACCAACGATGGTCTGAAAAATAATCGAACCATTGAAACCGAAAACCGCAACCTGTCTTTTCAGGATGGTACATTCGACTTGATTATGACAAATCCGCCGTTTGGTTCCACGATAAAAGCCGACGAAATAGACTATTACAAGGAATACGAACTGTTTGAAAAAAATTTGGGTATCGCCGAAATCAAAGACCGTATTGCCGACAATAATAATAAACACAAGTGGAGAGCGTCTCAAAGTACCGAAATCCTGTTTTTGGAACGATGCCATAAATACCTGAAAGAAAGCGGCTATCTGGCAATTGTCATTCCCGATGGTATATTGACCAATTCCACAAGTCAATACGTCCGCGACTGGTTGATTGAAAAATTCAGGATAATAGCCGTTGTTTCACTTCCTCAACACACATTTTCACATGTCGGCGCAGGTGTAAAATCGTCAATTCTGTTTTTGAAAAAACATCCCGAAACCCTGACCAAACAAATGGAAGCTATTCTTTGCGATATAAAAACGCAGGTGAAAGAGGAAAAAAGTTTGGATAAGGAAGCAAAAGAAGAACGGATTTTGGAACTCTATAAAGAACGGATTTTTAAACATATCGAGGATTATACAACTTTGATGTTCGAAATAGAAAATATCGGTTATGATGCTACCGGCAAAAAGATTGAAGGCAGTGAAATGAATAATGTTTCAGCGCGTATTCGACAATTTATAACTGAAGAAGGATTGTGATATGATAGAAAAACGAGTGAAATTTGGGGATTATCTGAGTAATAGAATGGATGTTTCATTCTATCAAGACCGGTTTAATTTTTCTTCAACGATATATCCGTCCTTTCGTTTATCGGAACTTCTTTTTGTGAATCCAACCGTAAAATATGAAAATCTATCGGAAAACGACTCAATTTCTTTTGTTCCGATGGAAGTAGTTGATGAAAAAAACGGAAAAATTGCAGAGCAAAGGGAAACATCAATTTCTAAAACAAAAGGATTTACAAGGTTTAAAGAAAACGACTTGATTTGGGCAAAGATTACGCCTTGCATGCAAAACGAAAAATCGGCGATTGCCCGTAACTTGACGAATGGTTATGGTTGTGGCTCTACGGAATTTTATGTTTTAAGACCGAAAAAAGATAATGTATTGATCGAATACATACATTTCATTTTACGGGACAAACGGGTTTTGAAATCTGCAAAAAATTCGTTTGGCGGCTCAGCAGGACAGCAAAGAGTGCCAAGCGGATACTTAAAATCAATAGAAATACCGTTGCCGCCAATAGAAATCCAGCAAAAAATTGTTGACCTGTATAATGATGCTGTAAAAGAAAAGCAAGCCAAAGAACAAGAAGCAAAAACATTATTAGATAGTATTGATGATTATTTGTTGAAAGAGTTGGGAATTGAGTTACCTGAAAATTCGGCGAATGAGAGATATTTTAAGGCGAATATCTCGAAATTGATAGGTGAACAATTAGATGTGAAAAGTACCCGTTTCAAAACGTATAAACGGAAAAGCATAAAATATGATGAGGTTTTTCTTTCGGAAATCGCAAGCATCACTAAAGGAAAAAGCATTACCAAAGACAAAATAATTGATGGCGATTATCCCGTAATTGCTGGAGGACAAACAAGTCCGTATTCTCATTCTGAATATAATGAAGTCGAAAATGCAATTACAATCAGCGCATCGGGCGCTTATTCGGGCTATGTGTGGTTTCATGATTATAAAATATTCGCTTCCGATTGTTCTGTGGTTCGGTCAAAAGATGAAACGGAATATTTAACATCGTATATTTATTCAATACTGAAAATAAAACAGGATGAAATTTACAGAACGCAGAAAGGCGCAGGACAGCCACATGTGTATTCCACTGATATTGCGGCAATAACAATTCCGATTATTGATATAAAAATACAACAAGAAATTGTAAG
>JAITQA010000168.1 GCA_031289145.1 Dysgonamonadaceae bacterium
CTGCTACAGCTACGCCGAAAGTGCAACACGATATTCAAAAGAATCTCGGAATGATGGACGCCGCTGTATTCAAATCATCGTTTAACCGCCCGAATCTCTATTATGAAGTACGGCAAAAAGATAAAAATGTAGATAAAGAAATAGTTAAATTCATCAAAGCAAATCCGAACAAATCGGGCATCGTTTATTGCTTGTCCCGCAAAAGAGTAGAAGATTTTACAGAAATACTCAAAGCAAACAATATCAATGCATTGGCTTATCACGCGGGTATGGATTCTCAAACGAGGTCGGAAAATCAGGATGCATTTTTGATGGAAGAAGCTGAAGTCATTGTAGCAACCATCGCTTTTGGTATGGGTATTGACAAACCCGATGTGCGCTATGTTATTCATTACGATATTCCAAAAAGTCTGGAAGGCTATTATCAGGAAACCGGACGTTCCGGAAGAGATGGCGGAGAAGGAAAATGTATCGTTTTTTATGCAAACAAGGATTTGCTTAAATTAGAAAAGTTTATGCAGGGAAAACCTGTTTCCGAACAAGAAATAGGTAAACAGTTGCTTGAAGAAACCAAAGCTTATGCAGAATCATCTGTTTGCCGCAGAAAAATGCTCCTGCATTATTTTGGAGAAGAATATACGGAAGATAATTGTGGTAGTTGTGATAATTGTTTAAATCCTAAAAAACAAGTGGAAGCGAAAGACTTATTAATTTCAATTTTAGAGACTGTAGATTTATTAAATAACAAATTTAAGGCCGATCACATTATAGATATTTTGCAAGGCAAAATAACTTCTGAAATTTTAACTTATGAACATCAGGATTTAGATGTTTTTGGCACGGGTAAAGATGAAGATGGAAAGATATGGAATGCCGTTATCAGGCAGGCCATGATAGCCGGATTTTTGGATAAAGACATTGAAAATTATGGCTTATTGAAAATTACATCGGCAGGTAAAAAATATTTGGAGAACCCGACTTCTTTCAAAATTACAAAAGACAATGATTTTGACGAAGACGAAGGTGCCGATGAAACGCCGGTACGGGGTGGCGCCTCATGTGCCGTAGACCCTGTATTGTACTCCATTATGAAAGATTTGCGAAAGAAAATCGCCAAAAGATTGGCGGTTCCGCCTTATGTAATCTTTCAGGATCCTTCCCTCGAAGCGATGGCAACTACCTATCCGATTACCGTTGATGAATTGCAGAATATTCCGGGAGTAGGCGCCGGAAAGGCCAAACGATACGGACAAGAATTCGTAGAACTGATCAAACGACATGTTACCGAAAATGAAATCGAACGGCCGGAAGATTTAAGGGTGCGTACCGTTGCCAATAAATCGAAACTTAAAATATCAATTGTCCAGAGCATTGACCGGAAAGTAGCGCTCGATGATATTGCCGTGACGACAGGCCTGGAATTCTCCGAACTCTTGGATGAAATAGAAGCTATTGTTTATTCCGGCACTAAAATCAACATTGATTATTTCTTAAATGAGGTGATTGATGAAGACCATATCGAAGAAATCTATGCTTATTTCAAGGAAGAGTCGGAAACCGATGAACTCAATGCTGCCATAGATGAATTAGGTATCGACTTCACCGAAGAAGAAATTCGCCTTGTCCGCATCAAATTTATTTCTGAGATGGCGAATTAGCGCTATCAAAATAATTTTGATATTATCAAATAAATTGTTACATTTGTAGCGTATTATAAATTTTAAAAAACATCAGCACATGAAAAAATTGTTATTATTTAGTTTATTAGCCCTTACGCAGGCTACTTTTAGTGTTATCGCTCAACAAGATACTAATGAGCAAAATACCTCCGATTATGAGAAAGCGCGTTTTGCAGTCAAGATTGGAGGTTCTATTTCAAAAATTGTCAAGGCTCATGGGCGTCCCAAGGATGATGCGAGATTTCCGGGATTAAATGTTGGTATTGCTTATCAGATTCCACTGCAAAAGAAAGAGATAAGCAAATTGTTTTTCACTCCTGAGGTTTTATACACTTCCAAAGGTGAAATTGACAAAGTTGGAAATGTTGAAATAAATTTCTACAACGACTACATTTCAGTGCCTTTAATGTTGAAAGGCTATTTTTTCAAAAATAGATTGTTCTTTTTGGAATTAGGTCCTGAAGTCGGTTTTCTCGTTTCACAAAAAAACAAAGACAAAGATGCTTATTTGGGTGACATTAATAAGTTTGATGTTGGCATCAATCTCGGTGGCGGCATCAATTTCGGTTCGAATAACCAGTTTGAATTAGGCGCTCGTCTGAATTATGGTTTGGTAGAAGTGTACCCCGATTACGATTACGACAAAAAAAACTACAACCTCGGCGGACAAGTAACTTTGACTTACTTCTTTGGTGGGAAAAAGGATAAATAACATGCAGGATGATTATACTATTACGTTTTCACGGGCTTGGCGTAGGCAAAGTCCGTGAAAACGCAATTGCGAAGGTTTTTGGACAACCCTCTGTTTTGTGAATGTATAAAAAACCGTAGCTTTTAATATGATTTTGCCAACGAAGCGCGAAGGCTATTGTTGGAGCTAACCCGGTTAAGTTTATAGGCGGAGCTTGTTTCAGCAGTTTCCGCCTGAAGCGCTTCAGCATCAGTCGCTTCCATTTTTCCAAGTTTAGTTAAGACAGAAACCAAAGCGTCCGTGCTTTTTCCATTCTTTTTTAACAATGCGGCTGCATATTTATCTGCCACTTTATTTTGTTCGTCCGTATAAGGCACTTGCACCAATTCGTTTACGAAAGTTCCCAATTTTTCGCCGCTAAAAGAAAGTAATTTTTCTAATTGTGCAGCAGCGGCATTACCTGCCTGGTCTTTTCCGGTAACTTTCAGCAGGTTACCTCTGGCGTCTTTACTTGCAACATGACCGATTTGGGTAGCAATAACAGCTAAAACTTCATCATTAGTAAAGGCGTCCAACAAACCCGAATAGACACGGATATAACCATCAGGCAAAGTCAGGATATTGATTTCGGGATTTTCGTATACTTTGTAATACAAACCCAAACCATCGACATTAACAAAGTTTTCGCCAACAATAGAGTCTAACCGGATTGTGTAAGGGCTGTCTTCGGCAGCTACCGGATTGTTTTTGTCTAAATAGACAACAATGTTGGCAGACAAGGTGTTTACGGCCATATCCAAAGCAATATCTCCGGCTACGGTACCGGCTGCATTAGACACCGCTTTTCCCACATTTTTAAGGGCTTTTCCAAACTGAGCGTTTACGTTAAATACAGTAAATACGCTAATAACGACTACAAAAAAAAGATTCTTTTTCATAAAAATAAATTTATATTTGATATTTGAAATAAAATAAGTACAAAAGTACATATTTTATTTGTAAATCTGCAGAATAAGACACAAAAATTATGCCGAAGTTTATCAAAAATAAAAATTTTACCTCACTGCCGGGGCTATAAGTTTTTTCCCCACTCCCATGAACAAAGGCAAAAAGCAAAACGTGCCGAATAGCGAAACAGCGAGTCCGCCAATGGTACCGGCAGCTAAAGGATACCAGAAAGATTCTTTGTAAGCGCCTATCATAAAAGGAATAAATCCGAGTATGGTGGAGATGACCGTCAGAAAAATGGGGCTTATTTTAGCATTCCAAGCCTTGATATAAGCTTTGAGCGGCAAAATATTCCGTTTTTTCAGGATATTGTTGTATTCGTTCAGGATATAGATATTGGCGTTGACGGATAATCCGCAAAGCAGGATAAAAGAAGCAAACCCTCCCTGGTCGAAATTCAGCCGGAAAAGATAAAAAGCAAGGAAAATACCGATAAATGAAATCGGAATGACAAAAATAACCGCAAACGGCTGTTTCAGAGAATTGAACAAAACACTGCAAGTGAGGAAGATGATAACAAAAATCACAAGTAACAAACCGTATTGTTTCGCCTCGTTTTTGCCCCAATTCCGGTTTTCCTGCCCGTTTTCAATGGTATAGCCTAAGGGAAGTTCCTTTTGAAACGCCTCAATATTGCGCTCCAATACCTTTTTTCCCTGCTCGTATGCACCAATGTATTCATATTGCAGGAGCAGTTGGTATTGCTGATTTTCTTTTACGATACTCTGGGGCGCTTGCTCTTTTGTCAATGCAGCCAGTTCCTTTAACTTGTATTCTTTTCCAAGAGTTGTTCTGCCGGGCACATTGTCCAAACTCCATATATCATATTCCATTGATTGTTTCGAATGGAGCACAATTCTTTCCAAACCGTATTCTCCGGGCAATGTTCCCGCTTGTATATCCTGTCCGAATGTCGGTCTCAAGGTATTGAATAATGCGACAGGCTGTATATTTCCCTGCGCTAAATGTTCATGGTTCAAGGAGAACAGGAATTCCCGGTAATCATCTTTGTAATAAGAAAATTCAGACCCGATAACTACATCTTTTATTCTTCTGTATGTTAATAAGATTTGTTTAAATTTTTCGCTTAATTCAGACAGTTCGTCATAATTGAATCCGTGGAGTATAACCGAATATTGACCGGCGGTTTCTCGCACATCATTGCTGAAACCGTCGCCCAAACCCGAAACCATCCAACTCCCGCCTCCTAATTCAAGGGCTTTCGTTATTAGATTGGATTTCAGTTGATAAGGAAATCCCGTCCGTTCACTTTCTTTTGTAAATAGAATATTGATGCTGGCTCTTCTTGCGCTTTGTATGCGTGTTTGAAATTGTTTTACTTCAGGAAATTGGCTGATATATTGTTCCATTTTCTGCACTAAGTTATTCATTTGGGAAAGGGTGGAACCATTCGGCAAAGTGGCCGAAACATAAATTTCTGTTTGTTCGCCACGAGACCCCCAATAACTACCGTTGTATACTTTCTGGGAAAAAAGCCGCAAGGTTCCGCCTAACCATGCGTCGGAATGTGGTTTAATTTTTTCCTTATAAAGCGTTGAACCGATGGTTTTGTTATAAAATTCCGCCCATTTCCCTTCTTTATCTATTTTATCCGGCAGCAGAAATACGGGTAAACCAAATAACAAAACGATGAGCACACAAACCGGAACCCGCCAACGCCAGGTAAAACGGCAAAAGGCGGTATAAAACCGGTTGAAATAAACCAAAAATAATTTCTTTCTTTTTTTGGGTTTTTCCCGCTTTTCCATCTTCAATTTCTCAATCAAGGCCGGCACTAAGAACAAAGCGATGAATAACGAAACCATCAGGTTTATGATGAGCACCATGGCAAAATCTTGTAAGTTCAAACGGATTCTTTCATCCATGAAAAAGATAATGACCAAGGAAGCGATAGTGGTAAGCGTCGCCGTCAAAATAGCCAGAAAAGCCTTTTTGTTATGCCTGTGGAGAATCTGGTCGGACATTACAATCGTATTGTCAAGAATCAAAGTGAGCGAAATTGTAATGCCTGCCAAGGAATATAGCTGTATCTCCAAATTTTCTAAGTAGTAAAAAATAATGGCGACGGCAATATTCATGAACAAACTGAGAAATATCAACAGCAAATATTTTAGATTCCGGTAGATTATCAGTACAAAAACCAATAGAATCATCAAAGTCATGCCGCTACGAAAGTAAACCTTTTCCAATTCACTTTGTATAAATTCCGTAGCATCGTAGCTTATATGCATTTCGTAACCGGCGGGAAACTGTGCCTGAATTTTGTCTATTCTATCTTTTATTTTGCGACTTAGTTCTAATTGATTGGCGTTATCGTCCGAACTTATGGTAAGGTAAATAGAATTTAATCCGTTGATGCGGTAATAACTTTGCGCTTCCTGTTCTGCATGTGATATTGTAATCAATTTATCCAAAGGAATGAGTCTTCCTGCACTATTTTTCACTTCAATTTTCGCAGGATTAAATTTTTCATCTCCGTTTTCTTTCGGTACAAGGGCCAACCGAATCCATTGTTTTTCACCGGATTGATTTTCTATAGAGGCCGTTCCGAAAAATTCCTTCCGCATATAATGGTTAATGGCCGACAGCATATCCTGCACACTCAGACCCAAACTTTCCAACTGCTTATAATCGTATTCCAATCGCCATTCCATTGGCATAGCGCCACTCACATTGATTCGGTTGACGCCTGCTATCTGCGCCAGTACGGGCTTGATGTTGTTTTCTGCATATTGTTGAATGACAATCGGATTGGCCGGAGAATTAATGGTATAGCTGAGAAAAGCCGAATTGGCATTCTCATCCGAACGGGCTAAAGAGATAGTCGGATAGGGCATGTTCTGCGGTAGATTCGGCCAGATTTGCCTGATGACAGTTGACACTTCAAAGCGAGCGGCGTCAATGTTGACATGTTTGTCGAAACGAATATTGATATTTCCCCTGCCGTTTCCCGAAGTCGAACCGATTTTTTCTATCCCTTTTATACGGCTCAACATCGCTTCCAATTTAGAAGTGACTTCCATTTCTACCACACGGGAGGCGCTACCGGGCAAGCTAAAACTGACGCCAATCTGGGGCAAAGTTTGTGAAGGCGATAACTTTACCGGCAACAAATGCATCAACGCCAGCCCTACTAAAGACAGGCAGACAAAACCTAATATGATGGTGAAAGAAGAAATTTTCATAAACTAAAAGGTAAAAGATGATGTTACGCCATTTTAGTTTTTAGTTTTCAATAATTTTGTTTGTTTCAAAATCAAATAAAGTCAATTTGCGGATTTTATAATAACTCAACCAGTAATTTTTCAAGGATGAGATATAATTTTTTTGCGCATCTTTTTGACGGTTCAGAGAGAGAGTAAGACTGTTGATATCGGCTTTTCCAATGATAAACCGTTCCTTGGTATTACTGTATGCCATATTGGCCAGCGAGAGGGCTTCTTCTGCACTTCGAATCAAATCTTGTTGGATATTGAAATCGCTGACGGTCATAAGGACATCTTGTTCCAAACTCAGTTCTTTTTGTTGAACGGATATTTTCGTTACGTTCAGGTTGTTCCGCGCCATATTGGCCTTTCCTTTCCTTACGCCCCAATCAATTAACGGAATAGAAAAACCGATGGCAACGACATTCTGTTGCGACGGACTGTGGTATGCATCGGAGAATGTTTCCGCTACCCGGTTAAAACCGATACTCGCATTGAAAGTCGCATCAAAAACAGCGCCTTTCTGTGTCCGGTCTACTTCTCTCTCCGCCTCTAAGATTTCCTGTTTATTGCCGAGAAAATCCGGGTTATTTTCGTAGGCATAACTTAAAGCGGCATCCACAGGCACCTCCATATCTTTGGGGCGGTTCGGCAATACCAATCTCACTTGCGTTTCTTTCGCCAAGTTGAGATAAGAAACGAAAGCAAACATAGCCCTTTTCAGATTGATTTCAGCGTTTTTCAGACTATTCCGGGCATTGACGGCATCCAATTTCAGCGTCAGCAAATCGGCCTGCGAAATAGCGGCGATTTTGTGCCGTTCTTCTCCAATCCTGAAAAGCGTATCACTCGAAGCCACATTGTCACGTGCCATGTCATATTCGGTTTGCGCCATCGCCAAATCAAAGAAATGTCCGGCTGATGTTTCGGATATAGCCTCCCTGTCGTAGAGGTATTTTTTCTTCGCTTTCTCGTATTTAAGCGGTTCAATACGTTTTTCCCACTTAAAACCGTTGAATCCGAACAAACTCTGGTTGTATCCTATCCTGATGGGAATCGTTGTATATTGAGAATGAATCGCTTCGCCAAAATTTCGCATATAACCCAATTCGGAATCAAGAAAAAAAGTACCGCCTGTCAAATCAAAATTTTGCCGGATAGATAAATTGCCCGAAGAATACAAAGATTGCTGTTCGCGAAAGATATCCAAGTCGGTTCCGGAATCATACCGGCGGGTAATGTCGCGATAATATTCTACCGGTTGCATACTTAAGTTCAAGGAAGGCAACCTGGCCGCTTTGAACGATTGATAAGCCCAATAACTTGCCAGATAAATATTCTCGGCGCTGAACGCCTGTAGCGAGCTATCGGTTGCAATCTCTATGGTACGGTCCAGACCCAATTCCAATACTTGCGTCTGCCCCCTGGCAGCAATCATGAATAGAAACAAAACAAAACAAAAACATTTCTCCCTCATATCTTTTAGTTTTACCTTTTAGTGTTAAGTAAATTATATTTTGCCGTCATTGCGAAGCCGAAGGCTGAAGCAATCTAATTACTACATCTCTTTCTCCGGATTGCTTCGGGCTTCGCCCTCGCAATGACGATACGA
>JAITQA010000104.1 GCA_031289145.1 Dysgonamonadaceae bacterium
ATTAATTTATCATGAATCTATTTGTAAAATTCGTTTTATTCTGTACAATCGCATTGTCAAATGTGTACCTGTTAAAAGGACAGGAAATCGTATCCCCTGATTCTACGAAGAACAAACAATCCGGGGAAAGCGAGCGCAATGTCATGCTCAATGCATCAAGCGCCAACGGACCGCGGCAAATCTCTATCGGACTGCCCAGCGAAGACGTCAGCGTTTACGAAAACGGTTTGCCGACGGTCTATTCTTCCGCTTTGTCGGCAGTTTCCACCCACTGGCGTGCCGACGCCAGTCTCAAAAACGTAGGACTGATGCCCATTTCAGAAACAGCTATCGCTACCGGCAATATTGCTTATGCCGTTAATTCCTTCTCCAATCAAGGAACAGACAAATTTCAGGGAAAGTTAAACTACAACGCCAACCATTTTGGTTTGCAACGTTTTGACTTGGGCGTATCGGGAAAAATCACCGATAATTGGTTGTTTGCCGGAAGTGTTTACCAAAATTTCGACCCCGGAAGTTTCGACTTGAAATTTACCAACTACCACGACAGGACAGCCCTGTATAAATTTGCTTTAACCCGCAAATTGGGAGACAAGGGAATACTTAGCCTGCAATACAAGCACGCCAATTCCTACCGGTTGGACGGCGTTGTCGAATTGGCTCCTTTTATTTATGTCGGCGATGGCAGTGTGAAAGAAGTTCCCGGATTTTCATTGGGTACAAGTTCGTATATCCCGGTAGAAGGGCGGTTTCAGATGTTGGATATGCGAAGCGGGAAAATTTCGGATGTTGGAATCAACGATGAATCAAAAAACAAAGGACATGAACTGATGCTGAATTTTGACTATACTTTTGACAATGGTTTCCAATGGAAATTCAATGCCAAAGCCATGAAAACCGACAACCGTTTCTTGTGGATTGGAGCGCCAGCCCTTGCTAACGTAAAAGACGGGATAGAAGTCGGAAAAGAAAGCGACCCCGACGCCAAGGTTTTTTATAACCCCAATGGTGAAACAAAATACAACGGTATGAAACAAAACCGTATGGCTTATTTTCATTACGGCAACACAAAATCGGTGATGATAACTTCCGAATTATTGAAAACAATGAATAGTCATCAACTCCGTTTGGGCGTAAATCAATGGTATTACGATATTTTATATTGGTCGAATACTACACGCTACGACCAGACGGTAGCCGCATATCCACAGTTGCTTTCGCATACGGAGACTGCGCTTTCAGTCGAAAAGCAGACCAATTATGCTTTCAACAACGGAGGCTCGGAATATTATGACGGTTACGAGAATAAATCGGCATTGTATCTTACCGATAATTGGGATATTACGGACAAATGGAATTTATACCTCGGCGGTCGTGCCGAATATTACAGATTACAAGGAAAAAATTTGCCTTACAATCGTTTTGAGAATTTTTGGACAGGTGCTGACCATATTGCACCCAAAGACTTCAGCGGTAATTATTTCAATTATTCACTGGCAGTAGCAACGACCTGTCAATTGACAAAATCATTTGGTTTCACTGCCGATGTAACCACCACTACCCGCCGTCCGCGCATAGAAGATTATGCCACTCCGGAAGAACCTTCAACGGCGCAAACGCAGATTGTCTTAGGTCGAGCCGGTCTGTTTTTTAATAACAATTGGTTAAGTCTTACCTCATTAGTATCTTATATTCAAAAAAATAACAACCGTACAGGAATTAATATCAGCCACCCCAATCCAAATATGAACGAAACAAAAGGGACGGCATTCAATTACGATATAAGTACAATAGGTTGGACAACCGATTTCGTGGCAAAACCTTTCAGAAACTTCAACCTGCATTTTTTGTTTACCTATCAAAAACCAACATACAAAAAATTTGAAACCGATATTGTATTTTCAGATGGCACGGTAAAAAATATCAATGCCACAGGAAATATCGTAACGGAAATACCGCAGGTGTTGATAGAAATTGACCCGAGTTATACAATAATTGATAAAGCAACTGTTTGGGCAAGTTTTCGTTACTTCAGCAAAACGTATGCAAATCTCAGCAATGCGCTCTATTTCAATGGTCATTGGGAAACTTTCGGCGGTGTAAATTACAAAATAAACGACAAACTTTCGCTTGGTCTGACAGTTATCAATTTCTTTAATCAAACAGGCGCTATAGGGACTATTGCGGGGTCGGAATTGATGTCGAAAGAAGAAGTTGCCAACAATCCGCAAGATTATCAAAACCGATGGATGACCGGAAAATATATTCGTCCATTCACACTCGAATTTTCAGCATCAATCAAATTTTAAATTAATCAATTAAAATTAAAATGAAGACAATATTTTTATCATTATCCCTTTTGGTCATTACAAGTATGCCGCTATCGGCTCAGCAAGCAGTTATTCGTATTTCAACAAATGAAACCGACCTTATTCTGAAAACCGCTCCCAACGGACGCCTGTATCAATCGTATCTGGGGGCTAAATTCCTGCAAGAATCAGACGCAGCGATTTTACCGCATTACATTGCCCGCCCCGCATCCGACGGAGCGGTAACTCCGCGCGGCTGGGAAGTATATCCTTGCTCAGGTGCGGAAGATTTTTTTGAACCTGCAATTGCTATCCGTCACAACGATGGAAACATGACTTCCATTTTGCGATATGTTTCTCACGAAGTGAAAAACAACGAAGGAGGAACGGAAACCATTATCAAACTGAAAGATGATGTTTATCCGCT
>JAITQA010000121.1 GCA_031289145.1 Dysgonamonadaceae bacterium
ACCCGGTTGCCGTTGCGGAACTGTACCGATTTTGGCAAAGTTAGGTAATTGTATTTAATCATGCAAATCTTTTTGTTGTAATCCGACGTCAGGCCGCCATTAGAATTATAAATGTATTCTTCGCCCGGATTTTGTATACCGTCCTTGAACTCCATCACGTCGCTGGCGCTCTGGTCGCCTGCCAAATCCTGTACTTCACAGAGTTGATTGCCAATATAGGCATTCATCAGCAGGTTATCGATCAGTCCGTAAGTATTGTTGTCCTTCAGGCCGTAACGTTGCAGCGTGCGCGGATTGCCCTGCTTGTCGTAGGTGAAGGCTTCGCTGTAGCGCTGCGTGTTGCTGCCTTCCCCTCTGTTAAAAAGCAATCTTATGATAATCTGAAAAGTTATGTAGTGAACTCGTTCTATTCTTTTATTTTTTACAATGTTGTTTTACAAGGCTATAGCCTTGCTTTTAACCCGGCGTAGGCGGAGCCTATACCGAATTTTTCAGCTTTGTTCCCATGGCGTCATAAGTATTTTCCGTGCTGGTCCCGTGAACTGTATTCTCCGTGGCAAATTTAGTAAATTATATGCAATTCCTGCTATATCGCGGTTAAAAATCTTGCGTCATGGAAGAGCCTGATATTATAAAATAAAACCTCGCCGGTATACAAACACCGAATTTACATTCATTTTGAAAAACAATATTACGAACGCTATTATTCTATGGTAAGGAAAATAAATAGAAATGTGCAATTATTTTTTTAAAATCAGCAATGAAATTTGCCTATTTCTTTTGACAAAAGAAAAAAAAGGCGTAACTTCGCGGTCTAAAAAACAGTCATTTTAATTTTAAAAAATTATGAAAAAGTGCAATTTTAATGCAGGTCCTTCTGTGTTACCAAAGGAAACAGTGGAAAATACAATCAAAGCAATTGAAAATTTTGCAGGAACCGGTTTAGGTTTAATGGAAGTCAGTCATCGCTCCAAAGAGTT
The DNA here is from genome assembly GCA_031289145.1 of Dysgonamonadaceae bacterium. GTDB lineage: Bacteria > Bacteroidota > Bacteroidia > Bacteroidales > Azobacteroidaceae > Azobacteroides. The sequence goes on from JAITQA010000121.1 coordinate 981, forward strand.
TCAAGCCGTTATGGATGAAACGGTGGCCTTGTTCAAAGAGTTATTAGGCATACCGGAAGGTTATTCGGTTTTGTTCCTCGGTGGCGGAGCAAGTCTGGAGTTTTGTATGGTGCCTTACAACCTGTTGGAAAAGAAAGCCGCCTACCTGAACACCGGCACATGGGCCAACAAGGCGATGAAAGAAGCTAAATTATTCGGCGAAGTAGTAGAAGTGGCCTCATCCAAAGAAGCCAATTATACTTATATTCCGAAAGATTACACCATCCCGACCGATGCGGATTATTTCCACATCACCACCAACAACACCATTTTCGGTACGGAAATTCATACGGATATTGATTCGCCGGTGACTTTGGTCGCCGATATGTCGTCCGATATATTTTCCCGTCCGGTCGATGTCAGCAAATACGGACTGATTTACGGCGGCGCCCAGAAGAATCTGGCTCCTGCCGGCGTTACTTTCGTGATTGTAAAAGACGAATTGCTGGGTAAAGTCAGCCGTACGATTCCGACCATGTTGGATTACCGTACACACATCAAAGACGGTTCCATGTTCAATACGCCTCCGGTAGTACCCATCTATGCCGCCTTGCAAACCCTCAGATGGCTGAAAGACTTGGGTGGTGTAAAAGAGATGTATAAACGGAACCGGGACAAAGCCGAATTTCTTTATGACGAAATCGACCGGAACAAGCTGTTCAAAGGTACAACTGCAGAAGAAGACCGTTCTTTGATGAACATCTGCTTCGTAATGAACGAAGAATACCAATCTTTAGAAGCCGAATTTTATCAATATGCTTCAGCCAGAGGAATGGTGGGTATCAAAGGCCATCGTTCGGTAGGCGGATTCAGAGCATCGACTTACAATGCCTTACCGAAAGGAGCGGTAATTGACTTGGTCGAAGCCATGCGGGAATTCGAAAAAGCGCATTAATCAATCTCTCTAAAAAATAACATCATGCAAACAATCGACAATTTCAATTTTTCAGGACAAAAAGCATTTGTACGTGTGGATTTCAACGTACCCTTGGACGAGAAGTTCAACATCACGGATGATACCCGTATCCGTGCGGCCATTCCTACATTAAAAAAAATCTTGGCCAACGGCGGTAGCGCTATTATCGGCTCCCATCTGGGACGTCCCAAAGGTGTAGACGCCAAATACTCTTTGCAATACATCTTAGCCCGCGTGTCCGAATTATTGGGCGTAAACGTAGACTTTGCCAATGATTGCCTCGGTAAGGAAGCAATAGAGAAATCGGCTGCCTTACAGCCCGGTCAGGCATTGTTGCTCGAAAACCTCCGCTATTATGCTGCCGAAGAAGGAAAACCCCGTGGTTTGAAAGACGATGCAAGCGAAGATGAAATAGCTGCCGCTAAAAAAGCCGAAAAAGCCAACCAGAAAGAGATGGCGAAACAATTGGCTTCTTATGCAACGGTTTATGTAAACGATGCTTTTGGAACGGCTCATCGTGCGCATGCGTCCACTGCCGTTATCGCCGACTATTTCGATACCGACCATAAATTATTCGGATACCTGATGCAGAACGAAATTGATGCGGTGGAAAAAGTGCTGAAAGACACAGCCCGTCCTTTCACTGCCATCATGGGTGGTTCAAAAGTCTCCTCTAAAATTGAAATTATCGAGAATTTGCTGTCAAAGGTAGACAATCTGATTATTGCAGGCGGAATGACTTATACCTTCACCAAAGCTTTGGGCGGTAAAATAGGCCACTCCATCTGCGAAGACGACAAATTGGATTTGGCTTTGAGCCTGATTCAAAAAGCCAAAGAAAACAATGTCAATCTGGTGCTGGCCGTAGACGCCAAAGCGGCGGACAGTTTCAGCAACGATGCAAAAACACAGTTCGTTCCGGTAGACGCTATCCCCGACAATTGGGAAGGCTTGGACATAGGTCCGGAAACCGAGACCTTGTTTGCGAAAGTCATCCTGGCTTCCAAAACCGTCCTCTGGAACGGCCCAACCGGCGTTTTCGAATTCGAAAACTTTACCGGAGGCTCCCGCGCCGTAGGATTGGCTATCGTTGAGGCAACGGAAAACGGCGCTTTCTCTTTGGTAGGCGGAGGCGACTCTGTGGCTTGCGTCAATAAATTCGGTATTGCCGATAAAATGAGTTATGTATCCACCGGCGGAGGCGCTTTGCTCGAATTTATCGAAGGCAAAGTATTACCGGGAATCAAAGCCATCCGCGGATATTAACCCCTATTTAATGTGCTGATGTGCTAATATGTTGATGTGCTGATGAAAGGCCATCATATTAGCACATTAGCACATTGTCACATTAGCACATTAGTACATTGTCATATTAGCACATTTATTTCCCTATGCAAAAATTTTTCTATTTATTTTCTTTTTTATTCCTGACATTCAATACTTTTGGTCAAAGTCAGAAGCCTGATACCCAATGGTTCGAAGACGCCCGTTTCGGTATGTTTATCCATTTCGGCGCTTACAGTGTATTGGGAAACGGAGAATGGGTAATGAACAATCACTCGATAAAAGGTGATGACTACAAACGACTGCAGGATTTGTTCAACCCCCAGGCTTTCGACGCCAAGGAGTGGGTAAAAATCGCCAAAGACGCCGGTATGAAATATATCACATTGACTTCCCGTCACCACGATGGGTTTAGCAACTGGAACACCCGGCAATCGGACTGGAATATCATGAATACTCCTTATGGAAAAGACATTATCAAACAATTGGCCGATGAATGTCACAAAGAAGGCATCAAATTGGTATTGTATTATTCCCTGCTCGACTGGATACGTACCGACTACCAATACGAGACCGGACGCACCGGACAAAAAGCAGGCAGAACCGTAAAAAGTGATTGGAATTCCTATATCGGTTTTATGAAAAACCAGTTGACAGAACTGCTTACCAATTACGGCCCGATAGCCGGAATATGGTTCGATGGGCATTGGGACCAGACGTCCGACGAAAACCGGACTTCGCACGAAACCGCAGTCGATTGGCATTATCCTGAAATCTACGAATTGATTCACCGCCTGCAACCCGAATGTCTGGTGGCGAACAACCATCATCTGCCGCCTATGCCGGGTGAAGATTACCAGATTTTCGAACGGGATGTCCCCGGTGAAAACAAGTCGGGATTCAGCGGACAGGAAGTTTCTCCCCTACCCTTGGAAACTTGCGAAACCATCAACAAAAGCTGGGGCTTTTCCATCACCGACGACAATTTCAAATCGGTGCGGGAGCTGATTCAGCTGTTGGTTCGTTCAGCCGGCTCAGGAGCCAATTTATTGTTGAACGTAGGCCCTATGCCAAACGGACGGATTCAACCCGAATGTGTGGAACGCCTCCGGGAAATGGGTGAATGGATGAAAAAATACGGCTATACGATTTACGAAACCCACCGGGGAAGTGTACCGCAACAGACCTGGGGCGTCTGCACCGCCAAGGGAGATACACAATATATCCATCTGTTGGATAAAGAACTATCAACGATTACCCTAAATATGCCGAAAATAAAATCAGCTAAGTTTCTCAATACGGATGCTAAATTGGTCTGGGAGAAAAACAAAAAAACCGGCGATGTTACTTTTACATTCACCGGCAATTTAGATGAGATTGACTCAATCATAGAAATCAAGTAGAGAATAAAAGTACACATGAAATACATCGTTTTACTCCTGTCAGGATTGTTGGTTTGGCCGCTATCTGCCCGTGAAATAGTTTCGTTAAACCGCTCCTGGCGCTTTACACCCGGATATGAAACCCGGAAAAATGTATTTACTGAAGTAAATCTGCCGCATACCTGGAATTTGGACGCCCTGAGCGGAAAAGAAGATTATTTCCGCGGCTTGGCCAATTATGAAAAAAAGTTGACTATTCCGGAAGAATGGAAAGAAAAAACCGTTTATATCCGGTTCAAAGGCGTGAACAGCCTCGCCAATCTGTTTGTCAACGGACTTCATGTCGGCGAACACAGAGGTGGTTATACGGCTTTTGTTTTTGATATAACGCCTTATTTAAATTTCGGAAATGAAAACACCCTGTGGGTGAGGGTAAATAATGCGCTCCAATTGGATATTATGCCGCTACTGGGTGATTTCAATATGTATGGCGGTATGTACCGCGACGTAGATTTGATTGTTACAGAGCCGGAACATATTTCCCTTTCCGATTATGCCTCTTCAGGTGTTTACCTGACCCAGAAACAGGAAAATAAAGCCACGGCACAAATAGATGCCCGTGTATTATTGACCGGAAAAGCCGGCAGTGAACTGCACCTTAAAGTTCAAATAAGGGACAAACAACAACAAATTGTTGCCGAAAAACAAACGCCGGTCGTCCTGACCGGTGATTCCCGACAAGTTGTGAACCTCTCTTTGGAAATTAAGAATCCCCACCTTTGGCAAGGTACGGAAGACCCTTATCTTTATACGGTTGAAACGGAATTGTCACGTAATGCATTGCTTATTGACCGGGTGGATGAAAGATTGGGTATCCGGCAATATACGGTAGACCCTGATAAAGGCTTCTTCCTGAACGGGAAACATGTCCAGCTACGAGGCGTCTGCCGTCATCAGGACAGGGAAGGCTTGGGAAATGCATTGTATCCGATTCATCATAAAGAGGATATGGATATTTTGATAGAAATGGGCGCAAATGCCGTTCGCTTGTCGCATTATCCGCAGGACAAGTATATTTACGATTTATGCGATGCATACGGAATCGTCGCCTGGTCGGAAATTCCGTTTGTCGGCCCGGGTGGTTACCGGGATAAAGGTTTTGTAGACCAGGAAACGTTCAAGGAAAACGGACGGCAGCAACTACTCGAACTGATTCGGCAAAACTTCAACCATCCGTCGGTTTGCTTCTGGGGCTTGTTTAATGAACTGAAAGAATCGGGCGATAATCCTGTGCCCTATATCAAGGAACTGAAGGCCTTGGCAAAACAGGAAGACCCTTCCCGTTTGACGGTGGCTGCTTCTAATATAAGCGGAGAACTCAACCGCGTAACCGATATGATTGCCTGGAATCTGTATTACGGATGGTATGGCGGAAACCCCGCTTCCATAGCAGGATGGGCGGATAAAACCCATGTAGAATTTCCTGATACACCCATTGGACTCAGCGAATATGGCGCAGGAGCCAGCATTTATCACCAACAGGAAGAATTGATACAACCGGATGCAAACAGTTATTGGCATCCGGAAAACTGGCAGACTTATTTTCACGAAGAACATTGGAAAGCGCTCGACAAAAGGCCTTTCATTTGGGGAACTTTTATCTGGAATCTTTTCGATTTCGGCGCAGCACATCGTACCGAGGGTGAGATGAAAGGAAAAAATGACAAAGGTTTGGTTACATTCGACCGCAAAGTGCGGAAAGACGCTTTCTATTTTTACAAAGCCAACTGGAATACAACAGAGCCGTTTGTCTATATCGCAGAAAGAAGATTGACCGAACGTAGCAACACCACGCAGAAAATCAAGATTTACGCGAACCAACCGGAAGTGGAATTGTTTGTAAACGGCCAATCATTAGGCAAACACAGAGGAGACTACGGTACTTTTATTTGGGAAAATGTAGCGCTCCGACCGGGGAAAAACCAAATTACAGCCCGTTCCGGAAAGTCTGTGGAAGATATTATCAACCTGTATGTAAAATGAAAATACAGTTATTGCTTGTTGGAAAGACGAATCAGGATTTTGTTAAAAAGGGCGTAGAAGAATATTACGCCCGTTTGAAACATTATCTCTCATCTTTCGAAATAGCAATCATTCCGGACATCAAAAATACAAAAAATCTTTCTTTCGACCAGCTGAAAGAGAAAGAAGGGGAATTGATACACAAGTATTTTCAGCCCGGAGACTTTATCGTTTTATTGGACGAGCACGGTAAAGAATTTTCTTCTTTGGCATTTGCCGAATACATTGAAAAAAAGATGCATACAGTTTCAAAACGGATGGTCTTTGTAATTGGCGGGCCTTATGGCTTTTCAAACAAAATTTATTCTGCTGCGCAGGAACAAATTTCTTTGTCGCAGTTGACTTTTTCCCATCAATTGGTTCGTTTGATTTTTATAGAACAACTCTATCGGGCAATGACGATATTGGGAAATGAACCTTATCATCACGAATAACTCAATTAATATCCCCAATTCATCGCATCACGGGAATTGTTGCTCTGAGAGTATTTCAGGTCTCGTAACAGATTGGAGTTTACGGCAATCGTAAAACTATAGCTTTGGTAAGGGCCAATCGGCATCAACTGGGCGGACATGTTCCAGCAGTGCATCGACCGGGAAATACCACAACTCAAGGTAGCAAATCGCTTGTAATCGAAATCGTAAGATGTATTGAAATTTATACTCCAACCTTTTGTCGGAGAAATATTTCCGCTTACGCCCAAGGTTTGACTGATTTTATACGGATATTCCCGTTTTATTTCGTTGAAATTCTGTCTATCATAACTTAAAGTGGCCGAATAACTGAAATTTAAACTCCATGGAATATCCAGTAATAAATAGCCATCGCTGTCAAAATCCCCACTATTATCCTTTTTCGGTTTTCGCAGGGAAGCATGCTGAATTCCACCTTCTTCGCTGCCCTCTGTATTGTTCGTTTCTTCGCCACTATCAGCGCCATCGGTTGCGGGTGACGTATTCGAAGAGGCAGTACCTTCATCCTCCTTTTTGAACCATTTTTTGACAACTTCGTTGCTTAAATTATAGGAATATCCTGTCGAAGTTCCCATGAAACGGCCGATGCCTTTACGCATTTTATTGATATACTGTCCGTTTCCATTGTAAAGATACCTGTCGAATGCCCCTTGCAGGCTCAAATTGGATTTTCCGAACAGTTTGAGCCGAACAGATGCATTTATGTTATCCCAATTCATTGAATCTTTCAAAAAGTTGTACCCTGTACGCAATTCCAATTTATCAATAAGACTGACTTTTCGCCGCGCAGAATCGGCTGCTGCTGCAGGCAGTTTCATTTCAAAATTATTATCTAACGAAAAACTGAGGCTTCCCGTTTTTCCCGTAGACGGCACACCGAACAATTGGTCTTTAAATGGCGACATGAGATTGTTTTCCCACTCCTGGTGCTGTTCATTGAAGTACCTTATCTTTTTGTACATGCCATAGCGCGGGTCGGAAAAATCCGGAGCGCCGCTAAAACTGACAGTTGGCGTAATTACATGTCTTATCTCAACACCTTCCGTCCATTTCCCGAACAGAGACCAGGGTTTGTACAATCCATACAATTTGGTATTGGCGCTTACGCTGGCATTGTAATTGAAAACCCGATAGAATCCATAAGTCGTATCGGAAGGAAGGATTTTTTTTTCCATATAATCGTAGTCATAATCCACTTTTTGGGAATACCATGACTCCGTATAATTGATGGATGGGTTAATCGTAATGTATTTAAACAAATTGAATGACGCCGAAACAGGGATACTGTGGCTCATACCGTTTCGCCAGTCTTTTATCACGCTTTTCTGAAAAAAATCATATTCTTTCACATTACCGATACTGTTTTTTAGCGACCCCGAATAACTCATGTAAATTTTTTCATACCATTTGGCATCTCCGACCTGCTCTTTCCGTTTGAAAGGATATAGCTGCGACATGCTAATGGTCAGGTTTGGGAGTGTAACGCTAAGTGTGGTATCTCTTGATATCTGGTTGATAGAGGCATTTGCACTGATTGAGACAGGCAAAGTCGGATGTCTGAAAGCATAATTGATATTGGATGATTTTGTGTTTTCGCTGTATCTGTCCGAATAGATACTTTCCAGATTGTTCCGGTCGAAAGAATGTGTGGAAAATCTGACGTCGGCGCTTAAAGTAACAAAAGGATTCGCTTTCGTATCCTGGCTATGACCCCAATTCAGACTGAAAGCCTTGTCTTTTTTGTAATCGGATCCGGCTATATTTTCCGTATCTTTGTCTCCGGTGACCGTGAGCAGGTAAGAGGCATTGAAATTACCGGAAAATTTGTACTTTTTCATGTATCTGGAATCCGCTTTCATACCCCATGAACCTTTGGTATATATCTCTCCTCTAAGCGCTAAATCGACATAATCATTGATGGCAAAATAGTAGCCGAAATCCCTTAGCGAAAAACCACGGGTCATTTCATCGCCATAAGTAGGCATAATCACACCGGATGAATAACTTTTTGAAAATGGGAAAAAACCAAAAGGAACGGCAATCGGCAAAGGCACATCCTCTACCACCAAATAGGTAGGCCCTACTACTACATTTTTCCCCGGCCGAAGTTTGCCTTTCGTAATTTGGAAATACCAGTGGGGATGTTCATGATCGTCACAGGTAGTATATTTCCCGTCTTCCAGAAACAAATCATCATCCGCCATTTTTTTAGTTGTGCTTGCCGTAAGGTAACCTTCTCCCTCTTGGGTTATGATATCAAGCAGATACATTTTCCGGGTTTTAAAGTTGTACCACACCTGCTTCATTTCATACTGCTTCTCCCCTTCTTTAAAAATCGGATAACCAAACTCTTCTCCTATTGAATCCGTTGCATAAGTAGCATAAATGGCACGGCTGTCTGCATCTAATTCTATCCGTTCGGCTTCCAAGCCGAGATTTCCGTATTTCACAGTGCCTTCTCCATAAATGAACAATTTATTCGTTCCTTTTCTTAATATGACCATGGAATCTTTGGCGGTAGCCGTGATAGGCGCATCCAGGGCGTTTGATTTGATTGAATCTGTTTTTACAGTTGTCGAATCAGTTTTATTGTCTATATTGATGCCTGTTATCGAATCCTGTGAATCTGTAACAGGTACAGTTTCCTGTGCAATCACCCTTTGTCCGGCAGAAAGCAGGAAGAACAAACAAATCCAGAAACAATAAGGACTTTTTATAATCATGCGCGAAATTTTGACTTAGCCTAAAAATATTTTATACCACCTATCAAATTTTTTTACCGGTTCATCTCCGTGCTTGGAAAGGCCTTTTCTGATTTTTTCTACCGTTTTTTCCTTTTTCAAATGCGTTTTAGAGAAAAATTTATCTGCAAAACAAATCAGTTGTTCCTCCAGCGTTTCGGGAAGCATATCCCGATGCGGAACAGGCAGGTTATTTTTGATGATGTAGGCTTCACTCAAGCCTACTCCCGTATGCCTTTCACACACCAACGCATGACGAGGCAAACCCTCTTCTTTCAATAAATCACTGCCCAGAAACCCGTGACAAATATAAGGAAATGTTCCATGACAATAAATATCCGGCGCATCTGTCCTGAAAATACCAATATCGTGTAACATGGCAGCCTCGTAAATAAACGCTTTATCTAAGTCCATTTCAGGATGCAATTGAGCTATATACAACGATTTATCAGCAACAGAAAAACTATGTTCGAGCAGAATTTTGTACAAATCACTCTTCTCGTGATAGAATTTCTTAATAATGTCTACAGGTACCATCTTTTTTAATTTCCGCCACAAAGATAAAAATAATATCATGGAAAAAGCGTACTTATTTGGTTTTATCGTATGAAAAGAGAATAGTTTTAATGAAAATTAAAAATAAACACGTAAATTTGCGACCGTAAATCCAAATAGATAAACCCTCGATGAAATATACAAACATAGTACTTTTGATTCTCACGGCTGTTTTATTAACTCCTGTCCATGCACAAGTAAATAAAGACCCGTTTGTGGTTGTTATTGACCCCGGACATGGTGGAAAAGATACCGGCGCCCTTGGCAAAAAAGGAAGGGAAAAAGACATTAATTTAGCTGTGGGCACCCTTTTGGGGCAATATATTGCAGCAAAACATCCGGATGTGAAAATTATTCACACCCGGAAAAAAGATGTTTTTATCGGCCTGAAAGAAAGAGCGGAGATTGCCAACAAATCAAATGCTAATTTATTTATTTCCATCCATACCAATGCTGTGAGTGGACATTCCGCTGTAAATGGCGCGGAGGTATATACTTTTGGCCTTTCCAGAACGGACGAGAATTTCGAAGTGGCGAAAAGGGAAAATTCCGTGATACTGCTGGAAGACGATTACGCGCAAAAATATGAAGGCTTTGACCCCGAATCGTCCGAGTCTTACATTATGTTTGAGTTTATCGTTACTAAATATGCGGAACAAAGCGTCAATTTTGCGTCCATTGTCCAGAAAGAATTGGTTAAAACTGCCAAACGAAATGACAGGGGTGTGAAACAGGCCGCCTATTTGGTTTTGAGGGAGTCGAGTATGCCCCGGATTTTAATTGAACTTGATTTTATCAGTAATCCTTCAACCGAAAATTTTTTGTTGAGTAAAGACGGACAAAACAAACTGGCGCTTGCCATTTGCAATGCTTTTACGCAATACAAAAAAGATTTCGACCGAGGAGCAGGCGCTCCTGTTTTAGAGACAGTCGCCGAGATTAATACATCCGCTCCCGACTCGGTCGCCGAGATTAATACAATAGAAAAAGGCCTTTCCTTAGAAGATACAACAGATAAAAGCAGCAAAATCTATAAAGTACAGATTTTGGCTTCTACCAAAGAAATACCGAATAACTCACCGGAACTGAAAGGGTATAAGGCCGATTTTTATATAGAAAACAAACTGTATAAATATACCATCGGAGCATCGTCGGACAGGAATGAGATAAATCAGCTACGCAGGAAGGTGTCGAAGGATTTTAAAAACGCTTTTATTATTGCGTTTGAGAATGAAATAAAAATACCTAATAAATAATTTACAATCATGAAGAAATATTTTACAAAAGAACTTTCAATAGCAGTAATCACGCTTATTAGCTTGGGATTACTGTATTTCGGTTTGAATTACCTGAAAGGCGCCAATATTTTTAAACCAAGCAACCATTATTACGTTAAAATATCGAACGTAACCGAATTACAAAAATCAAGTTCAATCTATGTGAATGGATTCAGAGTGGGTATGGTTAATTCAATAGATTATTTTAACAGTCAGGACAATACTATTATCGTGATGGTGAGTCTGGACAAAAAAATGAAGATTGAAACCGGAAGTTATTTTGAATTGAAATCGGGATTGACCAGCGGCGCTTACTTCGATTTGGTATTGAACAAATACGTCAGTTCCTATTGTCAGGTGGGCGATACCTTAGAAGGTATTTCATCCGCAGGATTAATGGACAAACTCTCGACCAGTATACTTCCGGGTATTGAAAAGATATTGCCCCGTCTCGATTCTATCCTGATTGGCATACAGTATTTAGTCAGTAATCCGGCGCTTTCTCAATCCTTAGACCAGATTGCAGCGACTACATCCAACTTGGAAAAATCGACCCGGCAGTTGAACTTGCTTCTATCGAAAGATATTCCGCCTATTGTTTCCAATCTGGACCGGGTTTCTTCCGATTTTACCGAAGTCAGCGCTAATCTAAAACGAATAGACATGAATGCTACCCTGACGAAAATCGATTCTACTATTCAAAATTTAAATCAAATGACAAACCAATTGAATAGTAAGAATAATTCGATAAGTTTACTGCTCAATGACCGCGCACTGTACGACCATCTGGATTCTACGGCTGTAAATGCTTCGAACCTGCTGCTCGATTTGAAGCAAAGTCCCAAACGTTATGTCCATTTTTCCCTTTTCGGAGGAAAATAAACAGAATCGGACGGGCAGCTGTTTTTATTTAGATTTTGTCTAAATAATAAAAAATTTTACTTGAGACTGCTTAGTGATTCAAAACACTTGTCTCAATAAAAGGAAACCTTACTAAACCTATTTTGAGCGCCTTGTCCTTTTCTCTCTGTATTTCGCCAATTGACTAATAATGAACGAAATACAAAATGTTGCGTTAAATTCTTGTATGACAAGCGATAATAAAGAAACAAGAAAAACAAAAAAAAAAGCATTTTGTTTTCTTGTTTTTTTTTACAAATTTTGCATTGGAAATAAGGAGATAATCTCTATACTTATTTTTTCAATCAGTACGCGAATTTATAAAATAAATACACAAGTGGAATCGACAAATTTATGGAATAAATGCTTGGATATTATAAAAGATAATATCAACAATAAGGCTTATGATACTTGGTTTAAACCGATTGTTCCTGTGAAATACAAGGATAATGATTTTACAATCCAGGTGCCGAGCCAATTCTTTTATGAATATCTGGAAGAGCAGTATGCTGATTTAATTCATGCTGCTCTGTGCCGTGTTACAGGCAAAAGTCTGGTGCTTTTCTACCGTGTTATTGTAGACAATTCCAGTACTAAGAAAGGACACACTATTTTACAGAGTGAAAAAGCCGGAATAGAAAGCGATTCGGGAAGGAAAGTAACAGGGCTGAACAAGACGCCCGGTTTGATTATCCCAAAGCAAGAATGGAACACCAACTTAAACAGTCGGCTCACTTTCCGTAATTTTTTTGAAGGACAAGGCAATCTTTTTGCGCGAAGCATAGGCGAAGCAATTGCCCAGAATCCCGGAACGACCTCTTTCAATCCATTTTTTATACATGGCGGATGCGGTTTCGGCAAAACCCATTTATGTCATGCAATCGGAAACAGAATTATTGAGTTGTCTCCTGATAAAAAAGTGGTCTATATCTCCTCGCATTTATTTCAGGTGCAATTTACGGATGCTTCGAGAAACAATACATCCAACGATTTTATTCATTTCTATCAAGGAGTGGATATTTTGATTGTAGACGATATTCAGGAATTAGCAGGCAAGGAAAAGACGCAAAATGCTTATTTCCATATTTTTAACCATTTGCATTTGCTTGGGAAACAGATAATCCTCTCCTCCGACAAGGCGCCCGTAGATTTACAAGGCATCGAAGAGCGATTGATTTCCCGTTTCAAATGGGGGGTAACCGGCGAATTGAGTAAACCCGATATAGAACTGAGGAGAAAAATCCTGAATAACAAAATCAAACAAGACGGTTTGAATATTTCGGAAAGCATTGTAGATTTTATTGCTGAAAATGTTACCGAACATGTCCGTGACCTCGAAGGCATCATCACCTCTTTGGTAGCCCATTCTTTGGTTTATGGCAAGGAAGTTGATTTGGAACTGGCAAAAAGAGTGGTCGGTAAAACCATCAAGATGGAAGAAAACAAGCCTGTTACCATAGAAAAAATACAAGATGTGGTCAGCAACTATTTTAATATTGACCTGAAAGAAATCCAGTCCAAATCCCGCAAGCGGGAAATTGTGCAAGCCCGTCAGGTAACCATGTTTTTATCTAAAAAATACACGGATTTTTCCTATTCCCACATTGGAAATTTGGTAGGAAGAAGAGACCATGCCACGGTACTTCACGCTTGTCGCGCTATTCAGAACAGTATAGATGTGGATAAATCGGTTCGCTTGGCGATAAAAGATATTGAGAATCTGTTGAAACGGTAACAGAACCTATCTGCCGGGATATAAAAATTCCCCGGTCAAGTACCGTGAGATAGTTCAATTTTCAGCAACCGCAACCGGTACTTAACACAGCCCCATCAGCAGCATATTTCTTTGTCATGGTCAATTGTCCGTCCACTATTTCAGAGATAGACTCCACGCGACCGTTTTTGTGATAGCTGATGGATTTGGTGCATTCGCCGTTTTTCATGGTTGAAACAACATGTTTTTCGCCGGATTCGTAATACTGTTTGTGAAAATATATTTTATTCTTCTCGCGGGGAATAATTTCTTCACTTTTTATTTTTCCATTTGGATAGTAAGTATAGCGCGACAATAAAACATTGTTTCGATAAGTAGATTTTTCCTCCAGTAATCCGCCGGATGTGAATTTTTTGGAAATGCCGTTTTTTTCTCCGTTCAGATAGGTGTCTGTTGCCAAAATTTTATTTTGGAAATAGGTAGTGAGCGTTCCATTGCGCTTATCTTTTCTGTAAGATTCCGCTTGGGTAATATTTCCCGAAATATCAAAATATTTCCAGACACCTTCTTTCAGCCCTTTTTCATACAGCCCATCGGTTTTTATTTTCCCTGTCTGCATATAGGTTTCCGTATATTTCCCGTCTTTTACACCATTTACCTGATAGTAGGTAATGGTATAATAAGTCGCCGCTTCAGTAATCAACTGGGGAGAATTCTGAGCGCCGACAAACACGCTTGCCAGCAAAGACAAACAAATTAAGCAAAAGCCTCTCATAATTATATAAAATTTACCACATCAGACGAACAAGGAAAGTATAGTTGGAAGACGGAAATACCAATTCCTGATCATCATACTTTACTATAAACGTGATAAAACCCGGCCGAAATTCACAACTTACCTGCTCTGTCCATTGACCGGAATTGTTAATATAGAAATCATCAAACGGCAAGGGGTAGAGTTTGTCCCCTATTTTCAGATAAGCATTCAGGATGCCATAATTAAAGACTTCTCGCGTGAGCGCAGGCTCATCAAACTCGTACCACAGGTAATTTCCTAATTCTTCATCGCTTGCTTTGTTCCAATGACTCTTTTCAACAGTATAAGTTTCCGAGAAAACATTGACGTCCGGCCCCTCATTAATGGTGCAAGCAAAAAAACCCAAAGCGAGAAATGTTAATAAAAAAATCTTACGCATACTATATAAAATTTAAAAGATTAAAAATTCAGGTTCGGCATTTCAAGTCCGAACCTGAAAACATATTATTATTTGTTCGGCGCTTCTTTCAAGATTCCGGCTAAATAATCCCAGAATTTTTGAACGGAAGCAATTTCCACTTTTTCATCCGGAGAGTGCGGAAACTTAATGGTAGGACCAAAAGAAACCGTATCCAATCCGGGCACATTCGACAAGATAATGCCACATTCCAGACCGGCGTGCATCACTTTTATTTCAGGCTTATAGCCACGTTGCGCTTCAAAAACTTTTGCCATGGTCTTCAGTATAGAGGAATTATAATCCGGATCCCAACCCGGATAAGCATTTCCGCTGGCAACCTGGTCAGCGTCGGCATTGATGAATATACTCTCTACACTACTGCAAATCGCTTTTTTCTTGCTTTCGGAAGAACTGCGAGCCAGAAATTTAATCTCCGTCAAGCTATCGTCCGATTTGATTATGGCCATATTGATGGAGGTTTCGACCGTATCGGGTATTTGAGCGAACATATTGATTACACCATTCGGGCAACCCACAATGGCGTGTGTCAGTTTGCGTTGAATATCAACGGGAATCAACTTCAACGGATAAGATTCGATATCTATCCGTTCGGCGTCAAATTTGATGATATCTTCAATACCTTCAAATTCTTTGTTAAACAGTTCCCGGTAATAATCGACCATCAGTAGTAATCGTTTGTAGTTTTCTTCCCCATCAACTAAGACAGTGGCGAATGCTTCGCGCGGGATAGCATTCCGCAAACTACCGCCTTGAACGGAAGCCAAGCGGATGTTATAATTTTCCAAGGCGTCTTTCAAAAAGCGGAAGAGCAACTTATTGGCATTGGCGCGTCCGAGGTGGATGTCCACGCCGCTATGGCCGCCTTTCAGTCCGGTCAATGCTATTTTTACGATACTATCTTCTTGGGGTACAAACGTTTCATTTTCATATTGAAAAACAGCGCTGACATCTTCTCCGCCAGCGCATCCGATGTACAGTTCCCCGTCCAATTCCGAATCAAGATTCAGCATGATTTTCCCGTTGATAAATCCCGGTCTGACGGCGATAGCGCCATACATTCCGGTTTCTTCATCGGTCGTGAAAAGGGCTTCGATGGGTCCATGTTCCAAATCTTTGGCTTCAAGAATGGCCAAAGAGGCGGCCACGCCGATACCGTTATCAGCTCCGAGGGTAGTTCCCCTGGCTTTCACCCATTCGCCATCAATATAAGCATTGATCGGGTCTTTGGAAAAATCGAAATTCAAATCGCTGTTGGCCTGGGGTACCATATCCAAATGTGATTGGAGGATAATGGTTTGTTTGTTTTCATAACCCGGAGTAGCCGGTTTACGGATACAGATATTATTGGCCGCATCACGCACCGTTTCCAATCCCGATTTTTTACCGAAATCTTCAATAAAAGCGGTGATTTTCTCCATCTGTCCCGAAGGACGCGGAATCTGCGTCAATGCATAAAAATGTTTCCAAATATTGGAAGGTTTCAAATCTAAAATGCTGTTTGTCATACTATTTAATTTAAAATTTAAAAAATAAAACTATTTCCCCTTGTTAGCGATGGGTAACGCCAGGACGCCGAACAAACCGAACAATGCCGTAAAGGCAATCGCCTGAATGGTGTGTACGCAGACGGCAAATGCCCCTGCATCGGTCTGACTTAGACCAAACCCCATCAATACCGCAATCACAATAGCGTGCCAAGCCCCAATTCCGCCTTGTACGGGAACGGCCATGGCAAGGCTGCTCATTCCAAATGCAATTAATCCGCAATTCCAACCCAAATCTTTTGTGAACGGAAAGGCGAAAAAACAGATGTAAAAATACAAAAAATATCCGAACCAAATAGAAAATGTATAAAAAACAAACAACCATTTCTCTTTCATGCGTACAATACTGCGAATTCCTTCCCAGATATTGAACAAAGAATCTTTGGTTTTCCGGATAAAAGGTTTATTCTTGAAACAGGAAAAGCAAAACCAGACCATGCCGACAAGGATGGCAAGGACAATATAAGTCCAGACGGAAGAGAACAGGGCGTACAATTTATCGTACAATTCCGGATGTTGTATGAAAAATGAATTGAAATAAGGTACATTCAGGACAAAAGCCGCAATGACAATAAGCGCTACGGCAATGGTGTCGAACAAGCGGTCGGTAATCATCGTACCGATTAATTTAGTGAAAGGCACTTTTTCGTAGCGGTTTATCATGGTACATCGCCAGACTTCACCCAGACGCGCAATAGCCAGATTGACCCCGTAAGTACCCAAGACCGCATAAATCAGGTTGGACTTTTTCGGCGTGTACCCCAAGGGACGTATCAGCAAATCCCAGCGCCAGGCACGTACGATATTGGCGATTAATCCGAAAGGAAGAGACAGGGCAATGATCCAAAAATTAGCTTCGTTTCGCAGAATCCGAAAGATTTCTTTGAAATCCAACTTCCTGAAGACAATCCAGAAGATGAATAGTCCAAAAACCAAAGGGATAAAAGTTTTAGAGAAATTAATCAGCTTTGTTTTGAATCTCCCGGCCATATTACTTAGTTATTAATTATTTTACTTATCTTTGTTTGCCTGCAAAGGTAAGAAAGAATTATGAATTATGAATGATGAATGATAAATTAAATGAGTCATATTATAGAAAAATACGTCCTAAAAAGTCTTTGGGACAGCATTTTCTGAAAGATTTGTCCGTAGCGGAAAGAATTGCAGAAACCTTATCCCCTATTCCGGATTTACCGGTTTTGGAGGTCGGTCCGGGAACCGGTGTTTTAACGCAGTTTTTGCTGAAAAACAACCGGGATTTGACGGTAGTGGAGCTTGACAAAGACTCTGTAGCCTATTTAAACGGACATTACCCGGAATTGAAGGGGCGTATCTTGGAAGCGGATTTTCTGCAACTGAATCTGAGCGCATTGTTTCCCGGTAAATTTTGTGTAATCGGCAATTACCCTTACAATATCTCCAGCCAGATATTTTTCAAGGTATTGGAAAACAGGGACAGGATACCCTGCTGTTCCGGGATGTTGCAGAAAGAAGTAGCGGAAAGGTTGGCGTCGAAACCCGGGAAAAAGGCCTACGGGATTACCTCGGTTCTGTTGCAAGCCTGGTACGATATAGAATACCTGTTCACCGTCGGTCCGGAAGTTTTTGATCCGCCCCCAAAGGTGACATCCGCCGTGATACGGGCGACCCGGAATGAGCGAAAAGAATTGGGTTGCAACGAATCACTATTCAAAACGGTAGTGAAAACAGCGTTCAACCAACGGCGGAAAACCTTGCGCAATTCCCTGAAATCCCTACTGGGAAAAGAGAATGAAATCGCATCCTTGCCGGTTTTTGACAAGCGTCCCGAACAATTGTCCGTGGAGGAGTTTATTGAATTAACAAATCGGTTTGAGGGGTAAACGTGGAAAATAGTATTGAGATTTTCATTAATCTTCTCTTATTAAAATCCACCTTACCTGCGTTGTTTGTACGGAGGTATATATTTATACCGCTATCAAAAAAAATATTGTACTTTTGTCCTGCGAAAGACAAAAAATAATAATGGATATTTGGGACAAAAATAAACGGTCGGAAGTAATGTCAAAAATTCGGTCTAAAAACACAAAACCCGAAATGACATTGCGTAAAGCTCTTTTTGCAAGGAGCTTTCGATATCGTGTGAATGACAAAAACCTGCCCGGAAAGCCCGATATTGTTTTGCCAAAATACAAAACGATTATTTTCCTGCACGGTTGCTTTTGGCACAGGCACGAGGGCTGTAAATATGCCTACACGCCAAAAACAAATACGAAATTTTGGGTTGATAAAATCACTTCAAACAGTGAAAGGGACAAAACCAATTTGCAGAAACTTACTGCTTTGGGTTGGAATGTTCTAATTGTTTGGGAATGTGAAATAAGGCACACGTACAAACATAATCTTACACCGTTGATTGATAGAGTTGAGGCGGAAATACTCGGCAATCGCCCGAAGAAAATTTCTATGAAATTTTATGAGTTGAAAGAAGACGAAATTTTAATGGTTGCAGAGGAACACGTTCCGTTTTTGCGTATTCCTAAACACTAAAACCTTTTTTGATTAGTTTTTGCATACATTTAACAATCTCTGCATCGGCATCATAATCTCTTTCGCGTTTGTTATTTACAATATCAAATAAAAAGTCTGTTTGTTCGTCTGTCAAAATGTTTTTGCCGCTGTTGAAACTTAGCATTTTGCGGACTTGTTCCAAAATGAGGGCATCTTTATCATCATCGCTTA
>JAITQA010000146.1 GCA_031289145.1 Dysgonamonadaceae bacterium
CCTTGCCGTTTAGTATCTGGCTTGCGTAATACAAGACAGTATATTGCTCCTGCAAGCGTTTGCCAAACTCCGAATGATGAAACAGTTTATCTACCAAACTTTTTTGATAATGAACAAGTAAACGCTCTATAAAAAAGGCATTTTCCCTGCCTTCTCTGCAAGCGGCTATTGTTCGTTCTTCTACATTATTAAATATACCTGCTCTTATTTCAATAATGATTTTTTCAATATGTTTTTCTTTTTGTGGAGCGTACCAACATTCCAGAAACTCACTCATCCAGCGGGCTTTGCGTTTTTGGTCGGGGTTGCCTTGCGTAACTATCAGCCACATATTGAAAAAGCGTTCGGCAATGCGATAGAGGTTGTTGCGCTTGTCGGTAGCGATTGTTTCTACGATATTTCTGTCGGTCAGCGTGTTGAGGTTGGCGGCTACAAGTTTGCTTTCCATACGGCATTGCTCGGCAATTTCTTTTGTGGCTACCGCCTCCCATAGAAACGCCATTTCGAGTATCATTTTCCGCATTTGCGGGGTCATATTCTGCAAGCGTTCCTGGTACAAGGGCGTAACTTCATCCATCACCTTTTTCAAAAAATCTACTTCTACCGGTTTTTCGGTTTGCAATACCAATTTCAGGAAAAAAAGCATCGTTCGCGGCAGTCCGTCGGTAAGCAAACGAATGTTTTCTATTTTTCCGGGATTGTTTTTCAGGAAATCCTTCATTTTTGCCTTTTCCTTTTCGTCAAAATCCAACGAATCGCTCCAATGATTCAGCAAGAGAAAAGTTTCTGCGCTTGTCAATGTTCCCAAACGATGACGGCGAAAAAATTCGTAAAACGGCTTGTCGTAACGCCAAAAATGCTCGTCCATTCGCGTGCTTGCGGCAATCAGCACAATATCCCGATAGTTGATTAGCGTTTCACGCAGCAAATGACCGTCATCGGAAAAATTACCGACAATGCGGTCGAAATTATCCAGAAGCAACACCGCCTTTTTCTTTTTCATTTCACAAAAACGGTGTATCTCGCCGTATAAATAGCGTGTATAGGCTTGTTCGTCGGCAAATTCCGAAAAACGTTTTGCTTCGTATTTCTCACCGCACAATTCCTTCAAAACCTGTTCCCACAAGTCCATTAAGCGATAAATTCCCGCCTGTTCTTCCGCTGTATTTATCGGAATATATTTGGCACTCAATTTTTTGTTTTCGGTGATTTCTACTTCAATGCGTTTGAGCAGGGTGGACTTTCCGCTACCACGCCTGCCCAAAATCAATTCGTGCTGAATAGAATCGCCTGACTTTCTGTTTTTTAACGAAGAGATAATCGTCTCGTATTCTAATGTGCGGACAATAAACCCCGCTTTTATGCTTTCGTAATTGTCGGCGTTTGAATTTTGATAGATTGACAACATAGTATTCTGATTTTTAAGCATTATAAATTGGGTTGTTCCTTTTCCAAAATGCGCTCAAAAACGGCGACATAAACCGGTATTGTGTATCAACTTCGGTAATATATCCATCTTTTTCCAAGTCGGTGATAAAATCCATATAATCGGCTGTTTTGCTGTGTTTAACGGCTTTGTCGTAAATTTCCTGCACGGTAATACGCTCTTTGTGTGCAGTATGAATCAGAATTTCATTGACAAAATCAAAGTCCGCTTTTGGCATATAATTCTGCAAACGTTCTTTCCAATCCTTAAAATGGTCATTGTTTTTCACTACCGTATTAAAAGCAGAATCAATACTTTGCGTTGTTATTTTCGGATTATTGACTTTCTGTGCCTGTATGCTAATTTCATTAAGCAAAATATTTATGGAATATGGAACAAAATATTGCACTTTGTCAAGCAAATACTGTTTCTGTTCGGAATTGTAAATTACGGTTGCGTTTTGCGTAGCCCAATCAATATATTTATGGGCTTCATTGTTGGATAACGGCTTACATTCAACGTGTTGTAAATCGTTTAAGTCGGAAGTTCTGGTTTTAATTTTTTCAACCACATAATGAATACCTACCGAGCCTGCAAGCACAAATTTCACTTTTTTGTTCATTTCGGGCTGTTGCCGCCAATGCCGTAAGTTTTCCAAAATAGAAACAGCGCCAGCATTATCGGTTTTGTTGATCTTAAACAACACTTCCGGAAGTTCATCCAATAACAGAACAATATTTTCAATAGCTTGTTTTTCATTAATTTCCTTCAATAGTATTTCAACTTCTTTCAAAAAATCATCTGGCTTGGTTTTAAACGCTATTCCGTCACGACTAATTTTTATAATTGAATGTTTTTTCATGAAATTAATAAACCATTTTTTAGCTTTATCCATTTTATCTAAACAATTCAAAAGCAGTGTATAAATTCTTTCAAAGAATTCGTCAGCAGATTTTATTCCTTCAATATCTTCGAAAATTAATTTGTAATTTTCAGTTGGTTGCTTTGCAATATATTGCATTACAGAAGTTTTACCTACTCTACGCGGAGCAACAAGCAAAACAGAACCGTTTTTTAATTTGTTAAAAATATCTTCTTCAATATCACTTCGGTTGTAATAACTATCTTTGTCGGCAACAGGACCGATGATAATATTCGGGGCTTTCCAATTTTTGTTCATAATTTTCTTATTTATTAAATTTGACAATAATTTTACTGTGAAACAAAATCAGCAGTAAATTTACTGTCAAATTCATTTCGCAGCAAAGTTACTGCTATTTTTTGAACTACCAAATATTTTCACAAAAAAAAACTGTTGCACGCCGCGCAGCAATACCTCTTACTGTCCGCCACCACCTTATTGCTTGTATCAGCCGCCATCACAAACAATCTATTCTCCACCCCCGTCCCTACTGTCCCTATAGTCCTTACAGTCCTTAATCTCTTAGGCATCTACATCAGCTACCTGCTCGTCCAAAAGCAACTCCACAGCCAATACGCCGACAAAATATGCTCCCTCTTCAAACAACACGATTGCAACAAGATATTAGCATCAAGGCCAATGAGGCGGTATTCCGGGCGATATTGAAGAAACAGCCTGCTATTAAGCCGAATTTCAAAAGCACGCGCGTGGAAAGAAAAAAGCCGGTTACGGGCAAGGCCTACCATTCTGGTAAACGGTTATCAATTACCGGAAAACTATAAAGTAGAAGATTTGCGATACCTGACGGAATTTACTATCGATGTTAAATAATCCCTGCCGTGTTGCAGGCAGGGGGCAATAATCCGATCAATTATTGGAAAAAGCAACAAAAAATGTGTTTATTGTTCAGATGTCCATAATAAATTGAGTCTTGAGCAGGCTAATGTAAAACAATTGAAATTGCCTTCTATCGTCAAAGAAACGCCCGCAGTAGAGAAAGAAAAGTTGATGGAAGCGATTGTTATAACTAACCGCAAAGCAGCAAAGAGCGCAAAGACCAACTTTGCGTTTCTCTGCACTCTTTGCGGTTAACTCACTTTTTCACCGCCCAATAGCAAACCAATCCGCATCTACCCTGCCGCCATCGTTATTTTTAACCGGACGGCTGCAAAACAACCCGATTTTTGCGCCAATCCATTTCCCTTCCCTCGCTTTGAAAGGAATCCCCAAAGTTTGGTATTTTTTTCCGTCGGCGCTGTAACTGAAAATACAGGAGGCATCCGGCTGCACTTTTACCCGCAAATAGATTGTGTTTTCTTTCACCGCTACACCGGCATTTGTTTTTTCCGGACTTCCCTTATCGGCATTCCTGCATTCATTTTGCGAAAGGACTAAGCCTTTGTCCGTATTTTCCAAGGACAAGAGGGCATAATCCAAACCCATGACAAGCAATCCGGTTCTTTCACCTGTGATTCCGGAAGCCGGTAGAAATGTGATTTTAGTGGTTGCCGTAAAATCTTTTGCCGGAAATTTCTGTAACAGCAGGTTCGGAACATCCCACAGATTCTTGTAATGGTCCGGAACGGGAACGGCATACAGACTCAATACCCCTTTGGCCGTATTGGTAAAATGCCACCAGTCCATCGTATTGGCATGCCATTGCCATTGCCAACCTAACTGTTTGGACGAAAAATCATCGCATTCGACCGGCGTGGCAAGCGGATAAGTTTTACCGGTGTTTGGTTTCCGGTAAGTCAGCACAGGCTCTCCGCAACCGTCGCCGTCTTTGTCTTCGCCGATAACAGGCCAATCGTCCACCCATTGCATGGGTTGCAGGTGTACGACTCGGCCAAAAGCGTAAGTATCCTGAAAATGGATAAACCAATCTTCACCGGTTTCCGTGTCTACCCAAGCGCCCTGATGCGGCCCGTTAATTGTCGTGTTTCCTTGTGCCATCACTATTTTCCGTTCATAAGGGCCGAAAATAGTGGGGGAACGCAAAGCCAGTTGCCAACCGGTAGCAACGCCTCCGGCCGGCGACAGGATATAGTAGTAATGGTCCCGTTTATACAGTTTCGGGCCTTCGATAGTGACATCCGTATCGTGTCCGTCGTAGATGATTTTACTCTGTCCGGTCGCCTGTTTCCCATCGGGCGTCAAGCGGGTGATGGCCAAGAGACTTTTTATACCGGCGCGGCTGCCCGCAAACGCATGCACCAGATAGGCTTGTCCGTCTTCGTCCCAGAAAGGGCAGGCGTCAATCAAGCCTTTCCCTGCTTTTACCAAAACGGGCGGTTCCCATTCTCCAGCCGGATGCTGGGTTTTCGTCATGTAAATTCCGTAATCCGGGTCACCGTAATAGATGTAAAATTCTCCGTTGTGATAGCGGATAGAAGGCGCCCAAACGCCATTGCCATGTTGAACTTGAGAAAAAACAGCTTCAGGGGATAATTTTTGTATAGCGGCGCCGATGATTGTCCAGTTCACCAAGTCTTTCGAATGAAGAATTTGCAAGCCGGGAATACAATTGAAACTGGAAGCCGTCAGGTAATAGTCCTCACCCACCCGACAAACATCCGGGTCGGAATAATCGGCAGCCAAAACGGGATTTTTATAATATCCATTGCCCAAATCCGACACCCATACCGAAGAAACGTAGGTCGGCTTATTTTTTTGCAGGAAAGAGGTCAAATCTTTGATTTGCTGCTTTTCAAGCGCCGCGACAAAAAACGCCGCCGCCTGACGCGCTCCGGATTCCACATAATGCGTATTATCCGTCAGTCCATCCGGAAAATTCCGGTTGATACCGGCGGGGATGTGCATAAAAAATGACTTGGATGCCGCTTCTCCCGCCCGGTTCAGCCATTCTCGCGTCAACTCGTGCATGTCTACGAAAAAAGTTTGTTGCGCTTTGGCCACTTCTTCTACGATTCCAGGATATACGCCATGGGAATCGACAATCAGACCGTTCCCGTCAAATTTCCGGCGGACAACCGGTGTACACAAAACGGGATGACCGCCTTTTGCCCGCACTTCGTCCACAAACCGCAACAGGTTTTTCCGGTAATCTTCAGGGGAAATGTAACGCTCTTTTTTCTCCACTGATGCATCATTGTGCCCGAACTGGATAATTACATAATCGCCTTTTTGCAACTTGGAGATGATTTTATCCCACAAACCTTCCCGGATAAAAGAACTGCTGCTTCTACCGTTTTTGGCATAGTTCTCCACAACGACATCGTCCGTAAAAAATTCGGGCAACAACATACCCCAACCTCTTTCCGGAAAAGATTCCGGCGTAATTTCACCGGTTTTCGGGTCTTTCACCGATTTATACAAGACCTTGTCCGCCATGGTCGAATCACCGGCCATAAAAATATGTACCGGACGCTTGTCACTTGTCGTAAACGAAAATAAGCACGATGCAATCAGTAAGAAAATAAACGTTTTTTTCATCTTTACTTATTGTATTTTATACATTAAGGTAGCGAAACCTTACAATATCCGCTCATACGTTTTTACGGCTTGCGGTGTTAGCGATGTCAAGTCCGCTATTTTAACCGGCTGTCCGGATGCAATACTGTTGCGAGCTGCAATGCCAATCAAACAGGCAAAAGCGCCGTCTCTGGTATTCGCACATTGTTTCAGCGGGTCTCCGATATTCGGTAAAAATATTTGGTCTTTCAACAGCTTATCGCCGCCGCCATGTCCGGATGTTCCGAAAGGTATCTGTATATATTGCCTCCGTGCAAAATTTTTGAACAGTATAATTTCGTCGTAATTCACATCATTCACAGGATTGGACTCTTGTATCCAGGCATCTATCCTTCCGTTTGTACCGTTAAAGGCGATGCGGTATCCTTCGTATGGTGAGTAGGCCGTCAATGAATAGGAAACCTGTACGTCATTGGCATATTTAATGGTAGCCGCCATTTTGTCGAAGATATTGATATCGTTCTTGAAAACGCAGCCGTCTCTGAGATAGCCGTCGTATTTTTCATTGGCGACATACAGATTCATGTAATTTTGGTTTTTTGTAATATCAAAAAAGAATTTACACTGGCCGGTATGCGGGCAAGTACGGCAATTTTCCGCACGATAACTCCCGTTCTTTCCATAAAAATTCAATTGTCCCAAGGCGTAAACCGATTCAGGGTCACTGTTTATCCACCAGTTTAACAAATCGAAATGATGGCTTGCCTTGTGTAACAAAAGTGAACCGCTTTTTTCGACCAAACGGTGCCAACGCCTGAAATAATCCGCTCCATGCGAAGTATTCAGATACCAATGAAAATCGACAGAGGTAAGTTGTCCGATTTCTTCGGCATGAATCAATTCCCATATTTTCGCCCGGTGGGGAGAATAACGATAATTGAATGTTACGCGGCATTTTTTCCCGGTTTTCTTTTCAGCGTCCAATATTGCCTGCACTTTCTGTTCATCGGTAGTCATCGGTTTTTCGGTGATAATATCGGCGCCCAATTCCATTCCCCTTGTAATGAACTGGTGATGTGTACCGTCTACCGTTGTAACAATCAAAACATCAGGTTTGGTTTCCTTCATCATCTTTTCAAAATCCGTATAGGTAGGGCAAGTAGCGCCTATAATATTTTTACCGGTTTCCACACGTCCCGGATTAATGTCGCACAAACCGACAAATTCCAGATAATCGGCGTAATCCCGTAGAATATCACGCCCCCACATGCCGGTTCCCCGACCACCTGTACCCACCATCGCAAGCCGAAGCTTTTTACCGGTACTCATTTGACTCACAAATGTTTCTGCATTTAATGCAGGTGCAGAACTCAATAAAGTGGTTCCTGCAATGGCGCCCGTAGTCGCCAAAAAATGTCTTCTTGACATCGAATGATTTGTTTCCATGGTATATTGTATTATTCTTTAATAATTTCTGTTTTTACATTATTCATAAAATTGTTTCCCCAGACGATATTGCTGTCTTTCGTTTTGCAGAAAACATCGGTAGCGCTAAGTTGAAAACAATTGTTGATAAACACATTATTCACATTGGTCAGCTCCACAACAGCCTGATTGGCTAAGGGTGTCTTTGTCCGAACATTGTCCAATACAATGTCTTTACAATCGGTCAGGGCGATACTGGCACCTTTCTCTACGGCAAAATCTACATTGTGGAATTGGATATTGGTGGCTGTCTTAGCGGTAAAACCGGCTTCAGCAACCATATTGATATTGGAAAAAGAAATCTCCGAGACAGGCATTTCTTCAATACCGGTGATATAACCCACTTTTTTAACATTGTTTCCCGTGATATTGCTCAAATGTATATTCCTGAATACAGGCGTGCGTTCCGAAACGGGTTCAGGTTTGGATTCCCTGTCATAAAACAAATCGAAAATAAAAGCGTTTTTCTGAATATCGTTCATCACAATATTATCCACCCGTATTTCTTCTACAACTCCGCCCCTACCGCGGGACGCTTTCAATCGGATTCCCGCATCGGTCCCGAAAAATACGCAATTGGATATGGTAACTTTTTTTACGCCACCCGACATTTCGCTGCCAATCACTACGCCGCCATGACCGGAAAGCATAACGCAATTCGTGATGGTAATATTCTCACAAGGCCTGCCGTATTTACGTCCGTCGGCATCACGACCCGATTTGATGGTAATACAATCATCGCCGACACTGATAAAACAATCCGAAATGCGGACATTGCTACACGAAGATGGGTTGATGCCATCGGTATTCGGACCCCTGTCCGGATTTTTGATAGTCACCCCATGAACCAGCAGGTTGTCGCAAAATTCCGGATTGATTGTCCAGAAAGGCGAATTTTGAATGGTGATTCCGTCTATTTTTATATTTTTACATTCAAAAAACTGAATAAAAGGCGGACGGAAAAAACGCCGTTTTACGGTGCTCTTATAATAATCGGAAACCATCAGGTCTTTGTTGGAATCCTCCCATATCTTTTGAAAATCAGTTAGTTGTAAAGCATCTCCATTCGAACGGATTTCTCCGGCAACTTTCTGATGAAAATCCCACCATTTTTCACCTTGCCCGTCGATCGTTCCCCGGCCGGTGATGGTGATGTTTTCAGCATTTTGTGCATTAATCAGGGGAGCGAAAGAATTCATCACAACGCCTTCCCAACGAACTTTCATAAACGGCAGATAGTCTTCAAAATCATCGGAGAAACGAACCACAGCGCCTGATTCTATTGACAAAGTGATATTGCTTTTCATATAAATCGGGCCGGTCAGGTAGTCGCCCGCAGGGAAATAGAGCGTTCCTCCTCCTTCTGAAAATGCTTTTTCTATGGTCTTGTTTATCAAGTCAGAACATTTTTTCTTTCCGGTAATATCGGCACCCATTTCCTGCAAATTATACGTTTTTGCCTGTAAAGAAAATGCGGCGCATAAAAAAAGCAGCGAAATAATACATTTTTTTAATGTTTTCATTTTGTTTATGTTTTAATTTATTTTAGTTATTTTCTTATTATGCATTCGGCTGCCAATTGTCGGAACCTTTCATGACATTTTGGAGTGTATAAACCGCAGCCTCTTTTGCCGTCAACACTTTAGCCCATTTTACCCGTTTGCCTGTTGCAGCGCCTTCACCGGAATTGTTGTATTCCATATAACGGGCTGTTTCTTCGTTTTCTTTCTTGCTCCAATTGTTCCATCCCAAGGGATTAATGCCTCCCGGCAGGCTACAATTCATAAATAGCGTCATGGCATACGAACGCCAGGGACGTCCCAGATGAACACCGGAAATACCGTCCGCCGTCTGTATCCGGCAATGGTTGAAAATGTAACCGAAAGCGATATTTTCAGGCGTACTTGCCGCGGTGATATAGGAAACCCTTTTGCAATAAATATCGCAATGCTCAAACCAGCAGGTTGATGGGCCGAAAATAAAATCGGTAGTGCCTTCGATATAACAATTCTCAAAGTAATGTCGGCAATTATCCCGTCCGGTATATATCGTATCCTGATTACCGAGCAGGCGGCAATTGCGCAACACAATCCGGTCGCCTTCGAGATGCAGGGCAACCGCCTGCCCCAATTGTTCGGCTGTATTTTCTATCGTCAGATTTTCAAGGCAAATATCATTTCCCCTAATCAGAAAGGTATAGGTACGGAATGTGCCCATTTTGTTAATGTTAGCATGGTCGTCATAGCTGATAATCGTTTTATCGCGGCTTTCCCCTGTAATGTGCACATTGCAGACATACGTCGGAAGTTCTAACTTTTCTTTGTAAACGCCGTTGCGGACATAAATGCGTACAGGCCCGTTCGGGTCGAATGCACGAACGGAATGAATGGCGTCTTGGATATTTCTGAAATCGCCGCGTCCGTTTCGGTCAACGATGATGTCGTAGCTTATGGCCAAGCCGTTCAGGTACATTTCCAAGTTTGTATAAGTCTTGCTGAGGGAGTAAGCATTCCCGTCTGCCGGATTCGTTTTGTCAAGCCCTTTTGCCTCTTCCCATGCATCCGGTATGCCATCTTTATCGGTATCTTCAGAGGAAGGCTGTGAGGAAAGTGTCGGCCATCCGCCTACCTGGTCCTGCGAATCAATAATTCCTTTTTCACCATGTGTAAATGTTCCGCCACGCACTTCTGCGACAATACGTTTGTCGACTGCATCGCGAAGTATGTTCGCCCCGGCCTGCTTCAATACGGCTTCATAAGCCTGTTGCGCCGTATGTTGCGTGGTAATGGCATAATCAAATGCCTTTTCGCTGCGGCAACGTTGCAACAAAGAATCGGTTCTCTCTTGCGGCCGGTTGATGCGGTCTTTATCGCTATACATCTTATAATCAACACCTTTCCAGTTATCAACAGTCACTTCCGAATTTCCATCCATACTATTTCCGTCGATAAAAAATTTCCCGAAGTCGTGAAATCCGTTTCCGTCATTACTTTGCCAGGCCTCCAATATTCTTGCCTTGACACTTTTTTGCGTAGCCGGACCGGGTTTGTAATAATTGTTTACGATGTTATATTGTCCGTTTTCACCGGCATAAGCGCTATTGAATCCCCAATTGTAGATGACATTGTTGCGAAAATCGGCAATTTCCGTTTCTTTGGTTTGCTCATGGTAACGTGCGCCACAAAAACGGGGATTGCGGCTGCTGTGATGCGCCAGCAGGTTGTGATGAAAACTGGCTTTCATGCCGCCCCAGATACCGCCGTAGCCATGTTCGCCTTTTTCGTGCACACTGTTCCGCAGGCTTTCCGACAAGATACTCCATTGCAGGGTAAAGTTTTCATTGTTGTAAAACGAAGCACATTCATCCGTGCTCCAACTCATGGAACAGTGGTCGATAATGATATTCTTCCGGCGCGTACCGCTTAAAGCATCATCCTGGGCATTGCCCTTGTCGCCCATCCGGAAACGGATATAGCGGATTATCACATTATCGGAAGCGATTTTCACCGGATAACCGGCAATACAGATACCTTCACCAGGAGCCGTTTGTCCGGCGATGGTCAGGTTATCGTTGCGGATTTCCAAAGACGTCTTGAGAAAAATCGTACCGGATATACGGAAAATTATCGTCCGTGCACCCTTTTGTTGTATGGCTTCACGCAAACTGCCTTCCCCACTGTCATTGAGATTGTCGACAAACAATACCTGCCCGCCGCGACCCCCGGAAGTGTAGCGACCGAAACCTTCTGCACTTGGAAAAGCCAATACCGGCGTTCCTTGTTGTTTTTGCGCAAAAGCAAAACTACTTAGCAGAATAAATAAACCGAATAACTGTTTCTTCATCTTTTATTATTTTCAATGTACATAATTAATTTCATCATATTGGACATGTAGCTTGTCGTAGTGATTCCCAATACCGGCTTTCCCATCGTTGGAAAAGTGGAGGTATCATATTCATCGCCCACGCGGGTGGAAGCATATTTTGTTTCCTCACTCGGCGGCATATCCGGGCAAGCCTTATACGGATACGAAGTCATTGAAACCGGAGTAAGCCAACAGCCCTCCGGCGTCAAGGTTTCCACTACTTCCCGGATTTCCGTATCTTCCCGGATAACAGGGATTCTTGAATAATAACGCGGAAGCCGGATGGTTTTTCCGGATACCAAGGGAGAATCCTTGATTAATTCTTCAACAGGAATGCGTTTTATTTCTTCATAAGTCTTCCATAAGTGCGGAATATTAATAAAAGTAACGGAACTGATATGAGCAACTGTATTGGCGATGTCTTGGTCGAAATAATAGTGTCCATTCACCACATTACTCCCTTTCCGGTGAATATATTGCGGAATACCTGTTGCGGAATCAACATAGCGGGGAACCAATATATCGTCCTCACTGCTCAAAGTTCTGCCGGAACGTTTTATGTCCGCTTCCGAAAGTTTCAATGATTCCAGAAAACGGATGGCAGCCGGTATTCCCGACAGGAATTTTTCTTCACCCGTCAAGCGGTAATATTTCATCAGAAGGTCAACCATTTCCACTGTAGTAGAAGCATTGACGCCGCTCGGTTCATAAGAGCGGGCTTGCGCCGGTTTGAGATCAGCCACCGTATATTGATCCGCCCAACCGGCATACGGAGAGGCTTGTTGCAAAGCGATAAGCAAATCCATAGCCCGGGTAACAGGCGCTTTTACATTATCCAGACCCAGCGCTTGACTGCATTGTATAAGAAATTCAATATTTTCAAGGCAAACATCGTCGTTCAGGGTAATGAATGAAGAATAATCCGGGTTACCCCGAAATACATGATCGTACATCAGGGGATAACGTTGCGGCCACCCTCCCGAAGGATATTGACTTTCCAAAACAAAACGGATGACTTTTTCCAAAGCCGGACGGAAAGCGGAATCGTTTTTCTCCGTATATATCCTGAGAAGAAATTCTGCGGCACAGATTGTTACCCCGTCGTCAAAAGTCGCATTACCGTAGTAATGCTGGAATTCTTCCATGCGCCAGGCTTGTTTCCCAATGGTAGCATACCATTGTTTCAGGGAATTTTCACCTGCATAGTCCAGCATATAATTCCAGCCTCCGCAGGGAAGTTGCGCCCAAATCAAAGCCTTGGCTACTTCACAGGCAGCATCGTAATAATATTCATCACCCGTGGCATGAAAAGCATCCAGAAACAAATGTCCCACAGAAGCGGTACCGGGAGGTTGTATCCAACCCATGGTAGGATAAGCTTCCAATTCACCCCACCGACGGGACAAATCGGGAAGATAAGCCCATACATAAGCGCCACGGTAGCCGACTTTTTCCACCATATAGCGAGTGGCCTTCTTCATCGTTTCGAGCGCTTTTTCTTTTGTTATATTCGCTTGAACGGGAAGAGAAGGTGCATCGACATAACGTACCCGGTTTCCGGAAAGTCGCACCAAATCCGGTAAATCGTAGTAATTCAATACACCGTAGAGTACATTGGAATACATATCGTATTGCAAAGGGTCGGATAAACAAGTTTTCCAGGTTGAAATACTCCGGGTAATTTCAGCAGCAGCTATCCGGTTGTCCAAAAAAGCGGCATGCACCACAGCCGGGCCATACAAACCACCGGTGCGAACCTGTATCGGACGCCCTTTTAATTCTTTTTGAACAGCACAAAAATCAAGCAGACTGAGAATATCCTGTACCCGTTGTCCCAGAATAGGTTTACCAATATGCATGGAAATCATGGCATTGCGATATTCAAAGTTCCAGTATTTTGCATCGTTATAGAACGGTGGATCGGCCGTTTCTCCTATTCCGCGCAAATCGGCAGCCACAAGGATTGTTCCATCCGTCAATGCGCTTGTAATATTGGTAAACTCATTTAAAAAAGAATTTTTGCCCGATTCGGATAATACCAGCCGAACAGGCGACTTTTCATTCGTTTTTTCCGGAATAATGACTACGCAAGGAACGGGCATTTCTCCTTCTCTGATGAGTTGAAATTTGTATTGTTCATATCCCCTACCCGCTTCCTGCCTTCCGGGAACAATCACCAAAGGCGCTACTGTTGACAATCCCAACAATTCTTCCACTTTCTTCCGTACAGCGACTTTCCCTTGTTTTTGAAAAGTCCGGCGTTGCGTTTCCAGCGCCTCAGCTTGCCGACTGTTTTCTTTCATCAGGCTACCGGCATTTTCAAAGGCGGTATTGACCTGATGCGAAGGCGTACAATACAATTTGCCCAAATCCAAAGGAGAGGGGAAAGTATTTGTAAGAATTTCAGACTTATCCAATAACCATTGGCGAAACCAGGAAACCAAACGCTTCCGTTTTTCTTCACCAAGTCCATGTCCGGTTTCCACGGTAAGCATATCCACCCGATTGGGAATACCCAAAGCCTCATAAGCTTTCTGCAACTGTATAAAGCCTTGTTGTGCACCCCACAAATCCACAAAATCATATTTTCCCGATAGAATCAATACCGGTTTGGGGGCAGCCATCAAAGCAAAATCCGTCAATTCCAATTGTTCACGTCCCTCGTAGGGAATATGCTGGCAACCGTCGGAAGGGCCTTGCAATTCCAAAGTACGTTCGCGCAGGGAAAAATAGCTGCAAATAGCCGCTGCCCGAATACGGTCGTCCAATCCGACAAAATAAGCAGTCTGTGTCCCGCCTCCGGATGAACCGAATACGCCAATCTTATCGCCGTCAATATCGGAACGGGTAAGAAGATAATCCAAAGCCCGATGATTATCCCAAAATTCCTGTGCCGCCAACGAAGTTCCCAACAGATTTAAGCCGGCATTTAACAAAGTATGCTCGGTTGTCGCGCCTCTGGTAAGCGCATTCCCTTTTTCATCAATCAATTGCAAGCGTTCGCCTTGTCCAATTGGGTCGACTACCAATACGGCAATGCCGTTGAGCGCCAATACCGGCGCCGTCGGAGAACCGGAGACTTTTCCGTTGATACCGTGTCCGCAAAATTCGAGTACAGCGGGTATTTTTCCTGAAAATTTTGCAGGCAGATACAGGTTGGCCGTTACATAACGCCCCGGTAGACTTTCGAAAATAATATTTTCCACCCGAATTCCCGCGGTCTCGTAGTTTGCAACAATTTTGACATTCAGTTCGCTTTTAGAAGGGAATGTCCCGGCAATAGAACGGTAATGCAGGCGACAAGCATCAATATATGCCCGCATACTTTCCTTGGTCTTGAAAGCGCGGTTAATCGTTTCTTCACGTTGCAGGTACTGTTGGTGTACCGTCCGCATCAAGTAGGCATTATACGCCAACGACTGGTTCCAAGGCAGTGCATTGAAATTATTTTGTGCAATTATGGTTTGCTTATTCGGTAACAAGCAAATAGAAGCCATTAAACAAATTAGTATGATTCGACTATTTTTCATTGGTAATCGGCAATTAAAGTGAGTCCCGTCCGGTTTCCTCCTGTTGTTTTCACCCACAATCGGCGTTCGTTTTCGTCATAAAACCAGCCTGTTTTTTCCTGCACGGCAATACGTGTAGTCAGTTCGGAAAGTATTTTTCCATTTTCGGAAACCGTAGAGGGTTTGCTGTCTAATAGCGCTTTTAGCAAGTAAGTATGAGCAGCCGGAATGTATTTCCCTTCCGGGCGAGCGGCGGTAAATGTCCATGCTTTCGGCTTCAGTTCACTGATAAAGCGGGTACGGGCAAAAACGCCTTTTTCATAATCCATTGTCTTACCATCGTCTTCATACATTTCATAAGAAGAGATTCCGGAGGGATATACATCCAAAGTAAGTACATCTACGGGATATTGGTCAATCCACTGCATCGGGGGCTGCATCGGAATGATGGCGCCGACGCGGACAAAAATGGGCAATACGGTCAAAGGCGTAAGGAATGATTTGTATTGCCGTCCGGAAATTCTTTCTCCGGTTTCATAATCAATCCACTCGCCGCCGGGAAAATAAACCGGCTGACTAAGCGCTCCTTTGGTCGTTACGGGACAAATCATCAGGGAAGAGCCGAACATATATTGTCCACGCAGGTTATACGTGTTTTCATCTTGCGGAAAATCCATCACCAAAGGAGTCATAAGCGGCTTCGCCGAATCGTATAAATCCCTGGCAGCCGTATAAATATAAGGAACCAAGGCATAACGGAGATGCGCATATTTACGGAAATTATCCAAAGCCTCCCGGCCATACGTCCACGGTTCATGGTAACGCGGATGATCCATACCAAACAGCATGGCGACAGGTGAAAACATACCGAACTGGCACCAACGGATGAACAGTTCCGTATCATAAGGGGAATATTGCTCAAACCCACCCATGCAATGTGTCCAGTTTCCCACACCCGAAAGTCCCATATTCATTCCGGCAACAATAAGCGGCTCGAACCATTGCCACTCACTGCCCCAATCACCGGCCCAGATATAGGGATAACGTTGGATACCGGCATACCCTTCACGGGTATGCGTCAGTCCACGCAAACCGGTCATTTCCTGAAATTTACGATAAGGGGCTTCGGCATAAGCCAATGGGAAAAGATTGTGCAGTTCTGCCGACTTATGTCCCAAGACTACATCAACATCTTTGTTTGTGCCGAAAGCGCCGCCGACATCCGTTTTGAAAAAACTGACGCCTAAACCTGTAACTTTCTTCGCAGCGTTTTCCCACCACCAATTTACGGCAGTCGTATCGAAAAAGTTCACAAGTCCTTCGCTCCGTGCTTGTGGAACCAATACATTACCGGCTTCTCGCGCCCGGTCTAACAGCTTATAAGCAGGTCCGTTATCAAGGATAGAACGAATATGCAGTCCTACAGCCTTTACATTTTCGGCATACAAATCCCGAATCATTTTTTCGGGATTGCGGAAAGTTTCGCGCCACTCAAAGGTGCTGCCGCCATTTCCGAATGTGGTATTGAAAAACCGCCATGTAGAATCGAACCACAGCAAATCGAAAGGAATTCCTTCAGCCCGAAAGCGACGGGCAAGTTCCACGGCATAACGGTCGCCGGTTTCGGATTCAAATTTCCACGTTCCACCTGCGTAAGTACCTACATGCAAACCCATAGCATAACGCGGCAAGAGCGGAGATTTTCCGGTAAGCGTTGTATAGCGGTCTAACATGCGGTACATATCCGGACCGAAAATAAAATAGTAATCCAATTCTCCGCCATACGCACACATTGTATAGCTTTCCGTTGAACGCCAACCCATATCCCAAAGCGTAGGGAAGGCGGTGTGAAAGAAGATACCGTAGCCGCGCGTACTCATAACAAATGGAACCGGGCAATAATTGGCGCGTAAAATATCTTTCCCTCCAACAGCCGGTTTTGGGCCTCTGCCCAGTTCCACATTCAACCAAACCTTTTTGCCTCTTTGGTCTAAAAAATCCATACGTTCCCCCAATCCAAAAAAATGTTCGTCCGGTCCGAGGGAAACAATATTGCGCACCGAATCCGGAAAAAAACGCTGACCGGGCTGTTCACTGTATAATAGCTGTTCGCTTTTATCCCGCACTTCTATCTGCACGGGATTTTTAACGATACGAATATGCAAATCACTTGTCTCAATATACAAAACATCCGGACGGTCATCCGTTTTCAATTCAACCGGAGAAAAAGTATATTGTCTGACCATCCACTGCTCGTTTTCCTTAAATACTTTGTCCTGACTGCGACGTATACGAAATAGGGC
The DNA here is from genome assembly GCA_031289145.1 of Dysgonamonadaceae bacterium. Lineage (GTDB taxonomy): Bacteria > Bacteroidota > Bacteroidia > Bacteroidales > Azobacteroidaceae > Azobacteroides. Next base: position 16,945 of record JAITQA010000146.1, read on the forward strand.
GGGAGAGCAAAATTCCAGCCGGATTTCTTCTCCGGGAACGGAAATAGCGATATGGTTACCGTTTCGACTCACCGAAGTATTCTGCGCTTTCGGTTCAAGTGCAAAGCACAGGAGAAAAAAGAAAATGAGTGTGTGTTTCATGGCAAATTCGAATTATCGTTTTACAACTTCTTTCAGCAAATTAAAGAACAATTGCCGCCCCACAATATTGGCCGGATTATCAGCCTCTCGGTCGAAAGTTCCCATTGCTTCATTCATACCGTCGCTGTCAACCGGAGAAACGTGTCCGATTGCTTGCTTCAGACAGGCAGGAATATCAAGGGTGGTGATGATGATTTTACCTCTTCCCAAAGGAATGAGGCTCAAAGCCGAATAGACTTCCTTGCGGTGATCGGATACACAACCGACAAGCGTTTCTCCGCTACCAGTGCGCAAACCTATCCGTCGGCGGTTATATGCGGCAAAGCACCGATATTCCCAATTAAAAGCGCAATCAACAGGTAATCCGTCGAATACAGGATGTGCCCGGTTGAAAAAATTTCCGCCGTACCACGAACGGCCTAATTCTTTGTATCCCCTGAAATCAAGCGCTTCCTTATCAGCCAAGTATTCCGCCCAACGCACGGGATTATCTACAATCAGTAACGAACCGCCTTTCTGTACCCAATCAATGATGTCGCTCATTCCGCTTCCCCATTGCTGCGGTTCAAAAGCGCCAACCACTAAGTAATCGCCTTGCGGAATGCCTTTCTCATACGTTTTTACATCTAATCCGGTTCGGCGCAAGAAAGCCGTCAATATGCCGGTGGTATCCGCCACAAGGCCTTTTCCGGTGATAGCGCCAATGGTGGGCTGTACCGCAAAAATTTTATCGTCGCCTGTTGCCAACACCTTTCCTTTAGCAATAAGTGTAGATTTTACACTTATATATCCGGCTTCCGGAATGGCAAATTTCCAGCCGCTCAACAAGTTCTGCCCATAAACAATTCCACCGTTTATTTTTACTTTACGGGAAAATGAAGACAATACTTTCCCGGTCTCATTTTCAGCGGAAATCGTCAGTAAAAAATCGCCATGCAAGTTTTCTTCATTGACGATGTGTATGTCAACTGTTGTGGTATCGCCGACCGCCAACACTTTCCGGTTCATTTTCACACTCAGGAAAAGCGGTGCATTGTAACGGGCTATCAAATCAGGGTCGCCTTTATGATTCCGGTAATTATCCACAATTCCGGAATGATTTTCCAACTTCATGGATTCCCATCCGTTCACGGCATAACCGTCGATGATATTGTTGATACGGATATTCTCAATAATTCTCCCTTGGTAATAATAGGCTACATTACCCATCGCTACGGTCAAATCATCAACAGTTGGAAAAGCTTTATCAAAACCGGCTTCATGCAGAAACCGGTCGTAAGCCTCATACCAGCCTAAGTAATCGACAGCTTCCCATCCGCCGATTTTATGGGTTTGCAAAATATCCTTGCGGATTTTTTCCAGACGGGGAGGCGTACCGATCGCACCTTCTTCCCCCCAATAAATAATTTCCGCCCGATTGTTGTTGTAGCGAAGATAATCCGTCGGACTGCGATACAAATTATCGTGATATACGCCCGGACCGCCTGCATGGTGACGGTCATACCAACCTATATCATAAAATGTTGTATCGTAAGGAATCAAATGTAATTTAAAACGGGGGCTGGCTTGTCCTTCGGGATTTTCTCCATTACTCGAATTGTAATTAATCTGACGGGTAGGGTCTAATACATGCGCCATACGCATTTCTTTGTAATCTTCGGGCTGAGGCGGAGCGCTGCGTTCATTATGAAGATTGTATAGCACCAAACAAGGGTGATTACGGTCGCGAAGAATCATTCGTTTCAACTTTTCGTTGCGATAGCTTACATAAAAACGGGTTTGCAGGCTATTGTCGTTGAATTTACCGGCAGCATATTGGTTTCCTCCGGGTTCTTCCCAAATCAGTAAACCCAACTCATCTGCATAATCCATCACATTTTTCTGTCCGATAGCCCGGTGAAAACTCAGCATATTCAGGCCAAGACGTTTGGCAGCCAAAACCTGTTTTCGCGCCAATTCATCTGTGGGTGTTATGCCATTGTCCGGCCAATAACCCCAAGATATAGCGCTACGCAAAACCATACGTTTCCCATTCAGATAAAACTGACGGTCGCCATCAATCGTACGTACCTCGAACCAACGGAACCCGAAACGTTCACTCACTTTATCCTCCGCCAAGGCGATATTGAGAAGATACAGGTTCGGTTCGTCCACGCTCCAGCGTTTCGCGTCGGGTACCACTATTTTGTATGAAAAAACAGTTTCGCCTTCCGGAATCAAATCCAGCACCGATTCTTCGGCATATACCTTGCGACCGCTACCATATTCACCTATTTCGATAAGTAATTTTTTGTCTTTGACGGTAGCGCCGGAAAGATTGGTAACCGTAAGTTCAACATCTATTTCTGCCGGATTGGGATGGTTCTTGATAAAAATATTGCTTGTAAACAGTTTTTCAGACGCCTGAAGCGAAACAATTCCGGTTATTCCGCCGAAGCCGTGGGTGGGATTGGTATCATAATCGCCCCATGTATAGAGCTGGGAATCTTTCCAGTTAAAGTTCCCGTTGGGATCGGTAATCCGGAAAGCGATTTCATTTTCAATCCCGGCAATCAGCAATTGGCTGAGGTCTGTCTCAAACGGTGTACTGTTTACCAAATCGTAAGCGGCTAATTTCCGGTTGACAAATATTTCTGCCCGGAAACGCACGCTGCCTACTTTCAGTACAATGTGCTTTCCTTCCCATTCGCGGGGAATAAACACTTTGGTCGTAAACCACGACACACCTGTGTAATTACCCGTTACCCCGAAAGTTTGCCCGGTTCGTCCCCAAAAATACTGCTCCACTGTCGCCGGAAGATGTATGTCGAAAGTATCCGGACGGGAAAAAACGGCATCCCAGCCTTGCGCAGGCTCATTCACCTGCAAGGCTTTCACATCAACAGGGGGGAGAAATAATACGTCATTTCCCCATTTTGCTGCATAGTCAAGCGTAATATTCCACGGCGACTGCGACAAATCAATATCCATGCGCGGTTGAGCGGAAACCTCAACCGCAAGCAGGATAATGAGAACGATACCGGCAAATTTATTCATAAACGATGTTATTTATTCCTGAGAAAAACCATAGCCGTTAGTTATCAAGCCTTTTGATTGCAGAATAGTTTCAGATGAAAACGGCATCAGATAACGAGGTGGAACTCCGGAAGTATAAAAATCATCCGGATAACCTTTGAACAAGTCAGCGGAATAATGACTCTTATTGTCCAAAATAAATTCTCCCCAGTTGGTTCTTGTATAACCGGCTGCTTCAAGTGCAACAGCTTTAGCGCCTGCCGGATCTATATATTCAAATAAACCTTCAATAGCCAGACTGCGATTACCGCTTGTGTTATTGGCTCCGTTGGTGTAATTGTTGTATTGACCTCTCCATCCCGGAAATTTAACGGGATAGGCCGGATCGCTCGATGCAACATCACATTCGTAGGTCAACAGGGTATTCATTCCCAGAGTGGCAGAATTTACTTTTTTAACCCATATATACTTGGCTATCGTATGTCCATTGGGGAAAGTGTAATAACCCTGCGTTTCCAGACCGGCAATCATAGCTTCCTGACGGTGGCGCAGTTCTACAATTTTTTCAGGCAATTTCCCGGTACGAATCAGATCGTAACGGCGCAAACCTTCTCCGGCAAATTCTAATTTCCGTTCTTGCGCAATCGCTTCTTTCAAAGCGGCGCCTGCTAATGAATTGACATAATTTGTAACCTGAGTGGCCTTATAGGCAGGAGCAAAGGCTCTATCACGCACTTTGGTCAATTCGGCTTTAGCGCCGTTATCATCACCTAATTCCGCATTTACTTCGGCAAGCATCAAGATTACATCAGCCATTCGCATATAAGCGGTATTGATACCGGTTCGGCGTTGACTGGCCGTATAAGGCGGATTCATACGATTTTCATCCCATTTATTGTTAGACAAACCGCCTTTCAGCCCTGATCCGGGTTCCAATGTAATCAATTCTTCGGTAGCAGCGCCGGAACTTCCGGTTACGGTTACACTGGCGTCGCGGCGCAAGTCGCCGTCATTGAAGTCGCCATAGTAGAAACTCGGATGTATTCGACTTTGTCCATACGATTTACAAGGATAAGCATTCGATCCGCCTCCGGCAGAAGGACGTCCGAAAGCATAAGGTCTTTCACTTTGAACGCCTTGTGTTTCAGCTATTTCAAACAACGATTCCGGGCTGACTATCAAATCCGCCTGGTATTGAAAATTACGCTGAAAAGGATTGCCGTAACCTCTATCATCCGTTGTGATCAGGCGTGCCGTTCCGGGGTTGGAGATGCAGGTCGACAAATACGTTTTTGCCAATTCATAATACTTTTTGTAATCGCTACGGCGTACATATTTTGCCTTCCAGCGTTCGGCGCCGATTTGTTCGAAACCAAGATCCCCATAATCAAAGTCCGTGCGGCACAAGCTGTAGCCGCCTGCATAAAGCGCTACTCTTCCGATAAAACCTTGTACAAATGTACGGGAAATACGTTCGCCGCCAATTTTCCCTTCGCCCTGACGATACATATAAGGCTCTACCTTTTGCAAATCTTCCAGGAGCCTGTCGTAAATATAATACCTTGATGTGCAAACAGCGCTTTTTGTCTGTTCTTCCGTATAAATAGGTTTGTCGAAATAGGGAACATCACCGAAAAAACGCACCAATTCGTGATAGGCGATTACACGAAGCGTAACAGCCTCTCCGTACAATTGCGTCCATTCGGAAACCTGACCGGCAGCCCAGGCTGTCTGGAAACCCGGCTTGGTTTCAATCTGACTGACCACAATCGCCAAACGGTTAGCCATTCTGTAAAGAGCCGACCAGGCATTGACGGAAGTCGCATAATTAATGGTAATTTCAGTAGCATATAAGCCTTCCGGAATATGGCGGGTTTGTGATGAATACCCTTCCGGATGCGCTTCCGAATCCGATCCGCCAATCAATATATCGTAAAACAATCCGTTGGAATGTACATTCGAATTGGCGCGTAAGATTTCATAACAACCCATCAACACCTTGTATGCTTCACTCGGATCGGCAAAAACAAAATCTTCATCTACTTGCGATGGAGACGTTACATCCAGATAATCACTGCATGTTGTAAGAGAAAACATCAATGTAAAAATGACAATATAGATTAATTTCTTCATGAGTAATAAATTTTAATGATTAAAAAACCACATTTAAACCAAAAGTAAATGAGCGTGCACGCGGATAGGCACCCCAATCCAAGCCGGTGGTAGGATACACGGCTCCACCCTGACTTGTATTGGTATTCACTTCCGGATCAATACCGGAATAACCGGTCAAAGTGAGTAAGTTATAAATGGTAGCATAAAGCCGAATATTATTTATCCCCACCTTTTTTAAGAAAGGTTTCGGTAAAGAATAACCCAAAGAAAGTGTGTTCAAACGTAAAAATGAACCGTCTTCAATACCGAGAGAAGACACAACAGGATTCTCATGATACGGCAGATAGAGCGTTGCATTAGCGTTCAAGGCATCTAATTCGGCAGGCGTTGTAACACGCGATAATTGCCCGTTTTTAATATCGTATATTTTATATGCACCTGATAATTCCGTCAAACGATTGCGATACAATCCGTCATTTTTACTCCCGTATAAAGCAGCCAAATGATTGGCATTATAGACTTTATTTCCATAACTCCAATTGAAGCCCAATGCTAAATCAAGTCGTTTGTAAGTTGCATTCAGATTGAAACCTCCGGTATGTTTCGGATTCATATTTCCGATTATGGTAACATCGTTTTCATCAATAATTCCATCCGGAACGCCATCAGGTCCACTGATATCCTTGTATTTTATCACACCCGGATAAGCAACTTGTCCGGAAGGACGCTCGCTATTCCCGATTCCGAACAAAGGACCGATAACGCCGGAGGCAACATCAGCCATACCATCTTTCAAGGTATAGACGCCGTTTGCATAATTGAAATCGGAAGTTGTGTACCAACCATCATAAGTATAGCCGCGTACCATTCCTACCGGATAACCTTCTTTTAGAATATAATCGCCTGTATTCGGCTGAGTCATAGTCGATCCCCATTCTGTTTTATAAAGGCCGTTAACACCTTCCGCCAGTTCGTCTACATTTCCTTTGTTAAAATTAATGTTCATACCCATTCGCAGTGAAAAATCTTTGTTTTCAACAACCACCCCCGAAAGCGCAATCTCCAAACCTTTATTGCTTGTTTGCCCTACATTGTCGTAGGTAGAAGTGAAACCGGAAATGGATGAAATAGAGGTTAGCATTAACAAATCTTTGGTTGTATTCCAATAGAGGTCAATTGTACCGAACAAACGACTTTTTAGAAATCCGAAATCAAGGCCGAAATTGCGGGTCACCGTCGTTTCCCATTTCAGATTCGGATTCGACATTGTGGAAGAAGCCGGTTCGTATCCGGGTTGTTTCACTTCATCGACGGAATAATTCAGCAGTCCGGAAGACTTCCAGTTCATCCGCCATAAGTTAGCGCTGATTCCATCGTTGCCTACTTCTCCATAAGAGAGGCGGAATTTCAGATTGCTTAACCAGTCCGTGTTTTTTAGGAAAGCCTCTTCAGATGCACGCCAAGCCAAAGCCGCTGCAGGAAAATAGCCCCAACGATGGGAGGGTGCAAATTTGGAAGAACCGTCAGCACGGAAAGTCAGCGTCAACAAGTACCGATCGACAAATGAGTAGTTAAGCCGTCCGAAATATGACTGCATACGGTCGGGAGTACCTATGCTGGAAGTCAAAGTATGATTGGGAGTTAACATATCCTTGTTATACTGATCCATCATGGCGAAAGCACGTTCTGCATCAAACGAAACAGGAAAATATTGGGCGGTAATTTTCATGTTTTCAGAGCCGGAATCAGAAACTTCCTGACCTGCTAAAATATTTAATGCATGGTTCTCTCCTAATCCGGCAACATCGTAATTCAAAGTGTTCGCCCAACGCAAGCTCCATCCGTCGGAACGTTCAATATCAGCATTACCGCCATAAGTCTGATTTCCATCGGCGTCAAAATAATTCTGATAAACCGGACCGTACCATGTTTTTGTTTTGTTCCAATTTGTTGACAAACCCAATTCACTGCGAGCCACAAGACCCTTCAATACTTTCCAGTTTAAGGAAGCGTTGGCACGAATGTTTTGGTTCAAGCGGTGAGGTTTATAGTCTTTGGTGCGTTCTACCGGATCAAACCGGTCTTGCAAAATCTGGTCGTACATACCCAACATTGTATTGTAACGATCATCCAGTTCACCCAATACCTCGGAACTGTCAACAGGACGGAAACGATAAGCCGACGACAATATCGAACCTGTTGCATTAGAGGTGCTTTCACCTACCACTCTTTGCATATTGGCATAACGGGTATCTAGGTTGAAATCCAGTTTTTTATGCAATTTCTGATTCAACTTGAAAGAAACATTGGCACGCTTGAACCATGAATTTACTTTCAAACCTTCATCATCAATATAATTTGTGGCAAAAACGAAACGGGTATTTCCACTTCCTCCGCTCATAGATAAATTATGGCTGTGCGAGAGAGAATTGTTATACACGTCTTTGGTAATATTGCGGGCATTCACGTCTTTGTAGTGATCGATACCGCCGGGATTGCTGTACGCAGTGCCGCTCGCGGAGGTAAAAGACGTCTGGCCGCCTATAGCCCACAGACGCTCCCAAGCATCGCGATACGTAGAACCGATGGCATCGGCATAGGCCCAATTATATGCCACATAATCGTAAGCATCCATCGTTTCTAAATATTTGGCCGGTGTATTAAATTTCACATAGCTATTATAATTAATCGTAAGTTTTTCTCCTTTAGGCGTTTTTGTTGTAATAATAATTACCCCGTTAGCGCCACGGGCGCCATAAATAGCGGTAGACGAAGCATCTTTCAATACATCAATGCTTTCAATCAAATCTGCGGGGATATCGCTGATGGAACTTACGGGAAATCCATCCACTAAAAACAAGGGTTCATTGCTCTGAGAGATAGACCCTCCTCCGCGCACCCGAACAGAAACCGAAGCATCCGGACGGCCGTCTTGTGTGATAATATTAACGCCCGGCAATTTTCCCTGTAGCGCCTGCAAGGCGTTGGCAACCGGCGCCGAAGCGATTTCTTTGCCACTTACAGAGGCCACAGAGCCGGTCAGGTCACGTCTTTTCATCGTCCCGTAACCCACTACAACCACTTCGTCCAATGCCTGCATATCTTCTTTCATCACTACGCTGAGATCACCTTGGTTCCCTACTTTTATTTCCTGGGCGACATATCCTATAAAAGAAAATACCAGCGTCGAATTTTCATTAAGACCCGAAATACTGAATTTTCCATCAATAGCAGATATAGCGCCGTTTGTCGGAACGCTTTTTTCTTTTATGTTTACGCCGACCATCGCTTCCCCGCCAATATCCGTAATCACACCGGAAACCGTATAATTCTGGGCAAAAGAAGACAAGTAGATCGCACTCATAAACAGCAGTACAATTGTTCTTTTAAATAGTTTTTTCAAATCCATAATTTTTTATTGTTATAATATTTATTTAGTAAACAAGACTTTTTTTATTTGTCGGAAAGAAAATCAGCTCTCACAGGACTGAATGTATCAATCAGCACACCAGCCTCAAGACATACGCAACCATGCAAGACATCGGGTTCGACATAATAACCGTCGCCCGGTTTCAAAATCAGCTTCTCATCACCGATGGTTAGTTCAAATACACCGGCAGCAACATAAGATGCCTGAGAATGATAATGTGCATGTATTGAGCCGATGGCTCCTTTCTGAAACTCAACCTTGACCAACATCAGTTGGCCGTCATAAGCCATGACTTGTCGGCGGACGCCTTCGCCCGCCGGTTCCCATGGTATTTCAGATGCGATCTGAAAAGTTTTACTTCGTGTTTTCATATTTACCACCATCTCGGATCTCCGGCAATGCCGATCAAATCCACATTAGAAAGGGTAAAATCACCGTTAGCAGCATCCTTAAATCCCGGATTGGCCTCTGTTGCAGCACATGTCGTTGCCGGAAAGGCCGCCGTCCACAAATTCTTACAATTGTAATAATAATTTTTCGCAAAAACAGGTGTAATAGAAGCCAACAGATAATTGGCTTGGCGGATAAAATTACCGGAACCGGTATTTGCCACAGGGTCGGTTGTAGGACCTGTTTCCACCATGATACAATTACTTACGCTGAATGACGTGGATTTAGGCGCCCTGAAAAATCCGGTGTTATTGCTGTTATCAACCGTGCAAATCTTGTAGAATGTACAGTTTTTAACCGATACGGTAGCGTTGCCATTATCATTTTGAAGGCGAACGAAAGCACGGAAACTGTTGCTGAATGTAGAATTTTCAATGGTCAATGAAGCAAGGGTTGAACCGGCACGAAAATCAATGCCATCTCCCCCACCCGCTCCCACGGGATTCATATTATTGAAGATGCAAGCTTTAATGGTAATATCGCCAAAAACAGAAGCATTGCCATAAATAAAATGAGTAGCATAATCATGTATGTTACAATTGGTAACAGAAAGATCACCTAAGTTACATCCGGCTTTTGCTTCCAAGAAATTGCTACCTGTCGCTGCTCCATCAATATTCAAGTCTTTTAAAGAAAGTGAAGCTACTGTTACACTACAAACGAATCGTCCGCTGATTATCGGCTTGTTGCTGGGCAAGTAGCCGGAAAGGCTAAGCGATTTAGTAAGTTCATACTCTCCAAGTGCATATTCACCGGGGAAGATAACAAAGGATGCGCCCTCTGCAGCAGCGTCCAAAATGGCTTTCAAATCATCTCCCGGATTGATTGCTACGGCTCCACCCAAATCAATCAGGGTGGTAAAAGTCACCGTTCCTCGCGTTTTCTGGCCGTTCATTAATTTGGCCGTATAGGCCGTTTCAGCGGTCAAACCGGTAATGACAGCTGCGCCTGCAGCTATTTCGGAAGCCGTTACGGCATGGTTGATGTCGCCTGGCGTCAAGCGTATTTCGGTTGCCGTTTCTCCGGCAGGCCAACGCAAAGTAACTTGTGTTGCCTGAATTTCTTCAGGATCAACCGCTTTAAATATTTGTTCGGCGCCTGTTTTAAAAGTAACACTTGTCCATTTTGAGGGATTAATATCACTCCCAACGGCTTGTACCCGTACCGAATAATCCGTTTCACCTTCAAATCCGGGAACAGTATAAGGAACTTCCGCAAAACTCACTCCTGTGACGGATTTTACCGGCGATCCCGAAAAATCCTGATTCCCATTGGCAAAAAATTCTATATTGTAGCTTTTTGCTTTACTCGTTTCACCCCATGTGAGACGAACCGAAGTCTGATTCAGAATCCGCGCTTCCAAGTTCAAAGGCGAGAAAAGACGATCGGCATCAATAGAAGTCATAAGCGGATCAATATCATCGGAGCATCTTGTGCAGAAAGCGACCGCAACAATACTCAAAATAACTGCAATTTGTTTTATTAATTTATTCATGGTTTCCTACTTTAATAATTCATAATTCATAATTAATAATTAATTAGTTGGCGTACTATAACCATCATTATTCAACGATCCATTGCTGGTATCCAAGAATATCTGCCAGATAGGCCAAAATTGTTGTGCATCCGGATTGCGAACGTACAAAGCATCCCAGTAGGTAACTCTATCATCGGAAGCCGATAATTTCCACGTTTTTTGAGATTCATAGCCCAAGGCTGTGCCTGCTGCATCCGTATCGCCGTGATTCAGGCCATAGATAAGCACATTTTCGCCCTCATTTTTGTAGTAAATATTCAGGGGCAGGTCTGCATATTCGCCTGTCCGGTTTTCGAGTCTTTGTAGTTTTTCTTTGGCCTCATTGAGTTTCGTTCCGAGCAGATTCCAGCGGATAAGGTCGCCTTTCCGCAACATTTCGCCTGTAAATTCGAGTGCACGTTCATCCACGATGGCATTGAAAAAAGTGGTTTTGCTTTGTGTTGCCTGCGCCATAAAAGCATTCACTTTTGCGGGATGATTCGGGAAAGCTCTGTCACGGATCATTTTCAGATAAGGCGCAGCGGCGGCGGGGCCATCAAGTTCGTTGATGGCTTCGGCTGCCATCAAGACAACATCGGCATAACGCATATACAGCCAGTTCAATCCGTCATCGTTGGTAGAAGTCACCAGGCGGGGCAACCACTCGTAACGGTATTTACCAAAATACCATTTATTCAGATTGGTAGGCACCTGAACGCCATCCGTCCATTCATAAGGCACACAAGTTACATCACGGCGGGCATCATCCACATCATAAGCATAGTATATAATGGGATTAGGCCCGTTGGTACCGCCCTTGTTCTGTTGGGTATATTTATCGACAGTGGTATGCTTTACGCCTAAGTCAAAAATAACGCGGCCACGGCCTTCACTAAACGGAATTTCCCAAAGGGACTCCAAACCGGTCAGGCATTTTTCCTGACAGAGTGACTTGAATACGTCTTCAAATGCTTGTAACTGGCAGGCGCCGCTATTGATAATATCCAAACATTCCTGTTTGGCAATGGCATACATTTTTTCCGGAGCCAAATCAGGGTCATTACTGCGGCGTACTGTTCCGTCGGCACGTTGCGAATAACCTCCGGCAGCAAGCGCCAAGCGGGCGCGAAGGCCTTTCACAAAGGCTTTATTGATTCGTTCTGTGGATTGAGTTACGGTCGTTTCATTCGGCCATGCAACCAATCCGGAAGCCTCTTCCAAATCGGCAAGTAACTGTTTGTAAACCACATCACGATCGCTTTTCGGAAGATAAATGGTTTCCGTATTAATCGGCTCAAAACGGGCAGGCACATCGCCCCAAGCTTTCACTAAGTCGTTGTAAACAACCGCCCGAAGCGTAAGCATTTCTCCCAATATCTGGGCTAATTCTTTATTACTTTCGACATTTCCGTAGGTGCGTAATCCTCTGATAGCCAGATTGGCACGCTCGATACCTTCATAAAATTTCGCCCACGCATTGTTGTCGGTATTCATTTGGCTATTGGAAACATTGGTGTTGTAATTTGCCAAACGAGATTTATCATCTGTTGTACTTTTCAAAGATATGATTACTTCACAGTCTGTATTGATGCCGTAATAAACCAAGTAACGTCCTCTATACGAGTTTGTTTCACAAAACGATTGAATTACGCCGGCAATAGCGCCTTCCGCCAAACTGGGTGTTGAGAAGATAACCGATTCATCCATGGTTGATTTTGTCGGTGCATCTAAATAATCATCGCAGGAAATTGTTGTTCCCAACAAACAAGCGATTGCCATAAAGCTAAATATTATTTTTTTAATTGTTTGCATATTTTTTCGTATTAAATTAAAAAGTTAAGTTCAATCCAAGTACTATCGAACGGCTTCTGGGATAAGCCGAGTAATCTACTCCCGGAGTCAACGCGGTTTTACGAAGCGTAGAAACTTCAGGATCGAAACCGCTGTAATTCGTCCAACAGAAGACATTGTATCCGGTTACATAAAACCGGCAGGTTTTTATCAAAGCTTTCTTTGTCAGTTCCGATGGAAAAATATAACCCAAAGTCAAAGTGCTCAGACGCAAGAAAGAGCCGTCTTCCACCGCCCAATCGGTAAAAGTGAAAGCCCGCATGTAAGGCGACCAAAGCGTAGTATTACGGTTCATTTCCGCTAATTGTACAGGGTCGTTACAGATAGTGCCATCCGGAAGCAGGTTGTTCCACCGTTCTCCTGTAGCCATTGTAGCAATCATATTCCGTGAATGGTATTTGCTGGTGGTAGTATATTCTATTTTGTTTGCATTATAAATATCGTTCCCATAGCTCCAGTTAAAATTGGCGGATAAATCAAAACCATACAAACGGCTGTTTACCGTGAAGCCGCCCGTATGTAAGGGATTAGCATCTCCGATAATTACCTTGTCTTCTTCGTTAACCAAGAGGTCGCCTTCCGTCTGATTGGACAATTTCATCGTACCGGGACGGAGGGTTCCGACAACCGGTGAACTATCCACCACGCCATCTTTCAAAATCCAGGTTCCTTTTGCTGCATCATATCCTGCAAAATCCGATACTTCATAACGTCCGGCGCTTTTATAACCAAACATCCTGCCAACAGATCCGCCGGTAGCTATCCAGTAATCGGTTCCGATTTCCGTAGATGCCCAGCCCGATGACCCTGTAAAATTATCCATTAAGCCCAGTGATTTAATTTCGTTTTTATTAAATCCGATATTGCCGCTAAAATTCAATCCGAAATTTTTCTTGTCGGCAATTACATAATTTAACGTAAATTCTACCCCTTTGTTCTGGGTTTCTCCCATGTTGCGGTATTGGTTGTCATAACCTGTTCCGGGGGTAGGAAACTGTATCAACAAATCTTTGGTATTGTTTTGGTATAATTCGACAGAACCGCTCAAACGCCCGTTAAGCGTAGTTATATCCAAACCCAGGTTGCGAGTAACGGTTGTTTCCCATTTCAAATCAGGATTGGCCATCGTTTTAGAGGCTGCCCAATAACTGCCAAAGCCGTTTACCCACGATGTGCTTGATGAGGAATAAGTTTGCGCCATTTGTCCGGAAGGAATTTTATTATTTCCGGCAGTCCCGTAACTGGCACGCAATTTCAAGTCGGTAAGCCAACTCCGGCTACCCTCCATAAAAGATTCGGAAGAGATACGCCAAGCGCCGGATACGGAGGGAAAATAGCCCCATTTGTTACCTTCGGAAAACTTGGAAGAACCGTCGGCGCGATAGGTTGCGCTCAACAAATATTTACTTTGGTAATCGTAATTGATACGACCGAAGAAAGAAATTAATTTATCGTCCGGTTTAAATTGATTATCAATGGAGTAAGGATGTCCTTGCGTCGAAAGCCTGGAAGCGTCTTCAAAAGTAAAACTACTTGGAAAACCATGTACGGTTGATTTGAGTTCTTCTTCATACGTGAAAATAGTTTCTTGCCCAAGCAAAAAATTCAATTTATGATTATCGGAAAGAAGTTTTTTAAAATCATAATTCAAGGTATTTGTATTCCGATACGATTTACGGGAAAGTTTGGATAAAACAATAGCCGGAAGCCCTTGATCTCCTCCTGCCGGCACATTTTTTACATAATACGTGGTCTGCCCATAAAAGCGGTCATCCGCCAAACGATAATCATCCAAGCCGACTTCGGTTCTTAAACGTAAATTATCTATTACTTCCCAGGTAATACCTCCGGCTAAGTTAAAAGTAGTTCTTACCTGTTTCCTGTCGTTATCAGAAATCGTAACCAATGGATCGTACAGGTTAAATTCCTGATCGGTATTTCCCTCATCAGTCAAACCGCTTACCGGAATCGGAGGAAAAATCATGGCATATTTTAAACGGTAATCAGCCGAAGATACGGTATTTTGTTCATTCATTCCACTCCCGTTAATCGCCGTATTTGAGTAACGCACGGAAAAATCAATTTTTACATCCTTATGGGGCGTATTGTTTAATTTCAAGCTCAGGTTGTCGCGTTTGAAATCGGAGCCTTGCATAATCGCTTTATCATTGATATGATTATAACTGAAAGCGTATTGCGTTTTTTCACCTCCACCGTTGATGCTGAGATTATGGTTGAAGGTAGATCCTATGCGCCCGAAAACCTGCTCTTGCCAATTATTACCTGTTATATTGTCATAAATATCTATATCCTGATAATTACCGAAAAACCGCGCATAAGCATCCGGTTTATTGTCGGCAAGCATTGCCCTTTCATACTGCCAATGCACATAATCGGAAGGTGTCAAAGTTTCCAAGGTGTTGGCAATTTTCTTCCAACTATAGTAAGCATTATAACTGACAGTAGTTTTTCCTTCTTTCCCACTTTTAGTAGTTACAATAACTACCCCGTTCGCACCACGGGATCCATAGATTGCTGTGGATGAAGCGTCTTTCAAAACATCTATCGATTCGATATCTCCCGGTGGAATATCGGATATAGATTGAACCGGAAAACCATCCACAATAAACAAAGGCATATTGTCGCCTGTAATAGAGCCTCCTCCACGTACCCGAATTTTAATTTCGGCATCCGGAGAGCCTTCTGTGGTAGTGACCTGCACACCGGCTAATTTACCGGTTATCGCTTCAGCCGCAGAAGAAACCGGTATCGCCGCTAAGGCCGACCCACTCACCGAACCTACCGAACCCAGCAAGTCTTTTCTTTTTGCCGTTCCATAACCAATCACAACGATTTCTTCCAGCATACTTAAATCTTCTTTTAAAGTAATAGCGAATGTCGTTTTATCAATAGGTAATTCCTGCGTGATAAATCCGAGATAGGAAATAATCAAAATTTTGCCGACCTCCGGAACAGCCAAAGTAAATTTACCATCTATATCTGTTGACGTTCCAACAGATGCAATTCCTTTCACATGAACATTGGCTCCGATAATCGGCTCTCCCGAAAGATCCGACACAAGCCCCGAAACAGTTTTTTGTTGCGCACTGACAGTTGCCGAACAAAAAATGAACAATAGAAGAAATGCCATTAAGCAATGCACTCTTTTCATAATTCTTCGCATAATAATCTTTTTTTATTATTAATAATTTTTATATGTTAATACTCGCTTATATTCTTACTTTCAATACTTTATCTGAAAGACCGTTTTCACAGCCGATTTTCACAATATACACGCCTGACGGGAAACCGGCCAACAAAACCGTTTCCGTATTTTTCTTCCTGTCCGCCGAATATACCTTCACTCCGACCAGATTATACAAGTCTATTCTCCGAATGGTTTGCACGGATTCGATTCTCAATGTTTTAGCAGACGAATCGAAATAACAGTTTACCCCCGGATGATTTTCTGCAACAACCTTGATTCCCGCTACAATTCCGTCTTCATATTCTCCACGGGTAATTTCAGCGACCAAACCATTCAGGTAAACTTCCAAATAAGTATAACCCTCTTCGTTCAAATCCGTAGCTATTTTGCCCGGATAATACTGCGCTATCCAGCCATCGGGAATCCCGTCGTCATCGGCGTCCGGCGGAGCTGTCGTTGTATTGTAAGCCGGCCAACCACCTACATCCGCCTGCGTATCAATCAATCCGTTCTTGCTTCCTTTGCTTCCCGTGTAAGTATAGATGCTGTCCGTTACTTCGCGGACAATGCGTGCATCAATAGCGTCCCTTACAAGCGATGCGCCTGCGTAAGCCAGCACTTTTTCGTATGCCTTTGCCGCACTGTACGTAGTAACTGCCGGAACAGCGAAAGGAACGGCAGACTTCAACTCATCCTTGCTTTTTGAAGCCGGATTAGGCGTAATCCCCTGCCAATTATCATGGGTAACGGCTAAGCTGCTGCTCATATAGTTCCCTTCTACATAAAATCGTCCCCACACACCAATAGCCTGTGCATTTCCACCGGCATCGGCGTTTGGTTGGAAAATCCGGGTGCGGTTGGAAGACGCCGGCCCCGGCTTATAGTAATTATTGACAAAATTGTAACTGCCGCCTTCCCCGGCATAACCGCTGTTGGCGCCCCAGTTGTAAATCACATTGTTACGGAAATCCACCAATTCAAGGTCGGGACGATTGGAATAACGGCTTCCGCACATCCGGGGATTCCGGCTGTCGTGATGCGCCAATAAGTTATGGTGAAAACTGGCCGTATGACCACCCCATATTCCGCCATAGCCATGTTGTCCTTTGCCATGTACCGAAATTCTCAGACTTTCGGAAAGGAGACACCATTGCAAGGTGAAATGGGTATTATCGTAAAAGGAGGCGCATTCGTCCGTACTCCAACTGATAGAACAATGGTCAATGACTATATTTTGCTGATTGCGTCCCCATGTAGCGTCGTCTTCCGTTTGTTTTTCATCACCCATCCGAAAACGAATGTAACGGATAATGACATTATTCGCACCTATATAAGTGGTATAGTTCTTGATACAAATTCCGTCTCCGGGCGCAGATTGTCCTGCAATGGTCAAATCTCCGTTGGAGATGGATAATCTGCTTTGTAATTCAATAATGCCCGAAACTTTAAAAAGGATAATCCGTGCGCCTTTTTGCCCCACAGCCCAACGCAACGTTCCTTCGGTGTTTGTATCTGCTAAAGAGGTGACATAGATAACTTTCCCGCCCCGTCCGCCGGTAGTGAACTTTCCGCCGCCTTCCGCTCCGGGAAATGCAGGCGTCTGCGCATGTAACAATGCCATTGCACAAAGCGAAAACCATGCGGTCAATAAAATTGTATTCTTCATTTTATTTTTCAGGTATTTTGAATTTCAGTACAATATTAGTGCATATTTTCCAATCGGAAGGGAGATAAATCGTTTTTCAATGGGGGACAAATTGATTAAAAGTTGATAATTTTCTTTTTTTTGCCACTTTTCATAAATTTCCGCTATAAATTTGCACACAACAAGCAAAATACCTAATTTTACTGTATCAAACAACGTACATGAACTACAAATACCTCTTTGCGCTGATTGTCAGCCTGCTTTGGATGCTCCCTTGCCGGTCGCAACCGCTTTCCTGTCATTTCGAGCATTATTCCATCGAAAACGGATTACCCCAATACACAATTATGGGCATCTTGCAAGACAGCAAAGGCTTTATGTGGTTTGCCACATGGAACGGTATTTCCAAGTTCAACGGCCATTCTTTCCAAAATTATAAAGTGCAATCGAGTGACAGTTATTACATGAACAGCAACCGCATCGAAAGTATGCAGGAAGATAAATATGGTAATATCTGGATGCGCTCTTATGATGGCGCCACCCATTGTTTCGACCCGCACAGGGAAACATTCAAGAATTTGCAAGCCATTCCCGGATACAAAGATTATCCGGCGCTTTTGTCGAAAATAGAAGTGAAAGAATCGGGGAAAGTATGGCTGTTAATCGAAAAAAACGGCTGCGTCTGCATCACGGATTCCGTATTTTCGGTACATACTTATAATGTGAACGATGGTCGGCTGAAAGGAAATACCGTCTTCACCGTTTTCGAGGACAAAAACTACAATTCATGGATATTGACAAATAACGGCTTATTTCTCGCTAAAAACGGACAATACGAAACGACACCTTTCTTTTTTGATAACAGTCCCAATCGCGATAATCAATCTTTTCGCTCTGCCATCGAACTGAACGACGAAATCTGGTTCGGAGCAAACCGGGGAAGAATCTGGAAATACAAAAAATCGACCGGCAAATTCAACTTGCTCGAAACAAATGTAGATTCCTATATCACAGGATTCACGATTTTGTCTGCAAACGAACTGGCCATTGCCACCTCAAACGATGGGCTGTTGGTCTACCGGCACGACACAAATGCGTTTGAACCTTACCATTCTTCGAACACAAAAGAGCTGAAAAATGACAATATTGAGTTGATTGCCTACGACAGTTTGCATCAATTGTGGTTTGTAACAAATGACTTGGGGATATACAAATACGATGCGGATACAAAAAAAATAAAGTATTTTCTCGTAAAAACGGAAGACGCCACAATGGCGTCCTCTCCTTCCCTGCCCTTGGTCATCGAAGATATTTTTCACCAAATATGGGTACATCCGAAAGGCGGCGGATTGTCGTTCTACAACAAACATACCGATAGCTTAGACCCTTTTTACAACGATTCGTCTTCGCCCGATTGGCGGTTTTCCAATATCCTGCATACCGCTTTCACCGACAAACAGGGTATTCTCTGGTTCAGTACACGCTCCAATGGTCTGGAAAAGGTGACTTTTGGGAACAACAATTTTAATACGATTGAGATAAACCCGGACATCAAATCTTCTACTGCCAACGATGTCCGCGCTGTACTTCAGGACGCTGATAACAATATCTGGGTTGCAACCAAAAACTGCGGACTCGCCCTCTATGACGAATATTTCAACCGCTTGGGAGACCTTTCCAACGACGGCTCCATCCGTAAAAATCAATTGCTTTCAAGTTCCGTTTACAGCATGATGCAGGACGATGCGGGAAATATCTGGGTGGGTACCCGGAACGATGGATTGCTGAAAATCCGAAAAACCGCTCATCCGCTACAATACAGTGTTGAACATTACAGGAAAACTTCCGACCCGTACAGTCTCAGCGAAAACGCTATTTACAGTATTTTTCAGGACGCGAAGAAAAATATCTGGATAGGCGCCTACGGTGGCGGCATCAATTTAGTCAAAACCAATCCGGACGGAAAAATTTCTTTCATCAATTACCGCAACCGCTTGAAAGGCTATCCCATCGAAACCTGCCATCGCGTAAGATATATCTCGGAAAATAAGGCCGGCAATATCTGTGTCGGTACCACTGCCGGGCTTATCCTGTTTGCATCCGCCTTTTCCACCCCGGAAGAAATTGCATACAAATATTATGCTCGCATCCCCCGTAATGAGGAAAGTCTGACAAACAATGATATACACGGCATTTGCAATACACGGGACGGAGAAATGTTTATCGCTACCTTCGGAGGTGGATTGAACAAAGTGACGGAAGTTGACGCCAAAGGTTTTCCGCTTAAATTCAAATCTTTTACAGTGCAAAACGGATTGCCTTCGGATGTTTGCCTTGCCGTCCTCGAAGATGGGAATGGAAAACTGTGGATAAGTGTAGAAAATACACTGATTAAATTTGACCCCAAGGAAGAAAAATTCGAAACTTTCGCCGAGATACGCCGCGTCATAAGTAAATACAATTTTTCGGAAGCATCCGCTATCCGATTGGAAAACAATGATATGGTATTTGGTTTTTCGGATGGCATCCTGACTTTTTCCCCGGAAAAAGTAAAGAGCAGCGAATTCAAACCCTATATCGCCCTTTCCGATTTCAGGTTATTCAACCAAAGTGTGTCCATAGCCGACGAAAATTCGCCTTTGACAAAGGACATAGACGACATCGACCACCTGGTATTGAAACACAACCAGAATTTTTTCAGCATAGCCTACAACGCTTTGGATTTCATTTTGCCGGATAATATTCTGTATGCATATAAATTAGAGGGTTTTGACAACGACTGGATTTATCCGCAGAAACAGCAAATAGCCAATTATACCAATATCCCCAAAGGGAAATATACTTTCCGGATTAAATCGACCAATTATGAAGGCATCTGGGTCGACAATGAGCGGCAATTGTCTGTTCAGATTCTGCCTTCTTTCTGGGAAACCGCCTGGGCGTATAGCTTGTATTTTCTGTTGCTGCTCTTGTTGGTTTTTTTGATTGTGTATCTTTCCGTCACATTTTACCGCCTGAACAGCAAGATGAAGATGGAAAAACAAGTATCGGAAATCAAATTACGCTTCTTTACCGATATTTCGCACGAGATACGTACGCCCTTGACCATGATTACAGCGCCTGTCGATTACCTGATTACAGAAAAGGAAACGCCGGAAAATATAAGAAAACAATTGAAACTGGTTTCCCAGAATACAAATCGCCTGCTGCATTTAGTCAATCAGATATTGGATTTCAGAAAAGTGCAGCAATTCAAGCTGGCAGTCAAAGAAACCGATTTGGGTGCGGCAGTGGCAGATTTATGCCATAGTTTTGAGGAAGTCGCCCAAAAACGGAAAATCAACTTCCGGTTTATCAATCAAGCTGAAAACGAAAAGGTATGGCTCGACCCCGATTGCTTGGAAAAAATCGTAATGAACTTGCTTTCCAATGCATTCAAATACACACAGGACAAGAAAAGTATCAGGGTCGTAGTAAGAAAAATTGAAAATTCCCTGCAAATCGAAGTGGCCGATGAAGGGAAAGGAATACCCAAGGAAAAACAAAAAAACCTGTTCACCCGTTTTGCTTCGTTCAACGACGATAAGAGCAAACCCAGCACAGGTATCGGTCTTTTCATCGTGAAAGATTTAGTGGAAAAACACGGTGGAAAAATTGAAGTCGATAGCGATAGCTATACCGGGAGTGTCTTCACCGTGAGTTTCTTGTGTGGAACCAATCATTTTGGCAAAGAAGTTGAAATCATTGCCACAGAAACGCTTTCCCGGACGAATGAATCAATGGCCGACAGTGCAAAGCCCGAACTTGAAGCCGAGCCGGAAAAACAGGATAAAAAGCACAGCCTTTTGGTAGTGGAAGATGATACGGATTTGAGAAAATTCATCAAAACACTACTCGAAAACGAATATACGGTGATAGAAGCCGTTGACGGCGAGGATGGCTGGGAAAAAGCAAAAAACACGAATCCGGCGTTCATCGTCAGCGACATCATGATGCCCCGCATGGACGGTATTCAGTTGTTGCAAAAAATAAAAGACGACATCCGCACCAGCCATATCCCTGTTGTACTGCTGACCTCGAAGACAACCATTGAGAGCAAGTTGGAAGGACTTGCCCACGGGGCAGACGATTATATCACCAAGCCCTTCAATGTCCCGTATTTCCGGGCGAGAATCCATAATCTGTTTGAACAGCGGAAACGCCTTCAGGAAATTTACCGGAACCAACTGACCGAGTTGAGCGAACCGGAACCGGAAGAACCGAAACCGTTCATCATTAGCTTGCAGGACGAGAACATATTGAAAAAAGCCGTCCGGATTGTTGAAGAGAACATGGATAACAGTGATTTTTCCGTTGAAGAATTATGCCTCGCCGTGGGAATGAGTCGTTCGGTCTTTTTCAATAAGGTGAAAAGCCTGACCGGTCTTGCCCCCATCGAATTTATCCGTGACCTGAAAATGAAACGGGCAGCCCAATTACTCGCCACCAATGATTATTTGGTAAAAGAAGTTTCGTTCATGGTGGGAATATCCGATACCAAATACTTCGGCAAATGCTTCAAAACCAAATACGGCGTAACACCACAAGCATACAAAAACTATCAATAAAAACGACATGAAATCATCCTTATTTGCTTTTTCACTTATTACCGTCCTGTTATTTTTCAACTGTTCCGGCACCAAACAAGTTACGGGTTCGAATGAAAAAAATAGCGTAGCAAGCAAAGTTCAAGCTGAAAATTTCCCCCAAACAACGGAAGATGAGAAAATCTATACCGAAGTTGATGAAGCGCCGCAATTCGACGGTGGTCTGCCAAGCTTGTTTAATTGGTTGGCAAATAATATTTCATTCCCGCTAAAAGCCATGGAACAACGTGTTAACGGTAGAGTTGTGGCTTTGTTTATTGTAACTTCAACCGGTAAGATTAAGAATGTTACGATTACACAATCGCTTTCGCGGGAATGTGATGCGGAAGTTGTGAATAAACTGAAAAAAATGCCTGACTGGATTCCGGGAAAATTGAATGGAAGGCCGGTAAGTACATGGTATAGCCTGCCGGTATCATTCAGGATGCGGTGAAATTTAGCATATTTTTGCTGCATAATTAAAAAAAATTGATACCTTTGTATCATTAAATTTTGAAAAATTGATATAATTATTTTTTTATGGGTAACTTATTTAGTATTAAGGATAAAGTTGCGGTAGTAACCGGAGCTGGAGGCGTTTTAGGCGGTAGTATTTCCAAAAGTCTGGCACAGGGAGGCGCCAGAATAGTTGTGTTGGATATCCGACAGGAAAATATTGACACCCAAGTTAATAGCATAAAGTCTTTGGGTGGAGAAGCTATTGGCTTTCTTTGCAATGTGCTGAGCATGGAAAGTTTAGAAGAAACAATAAAAAAGATTATTGAAAAATGGAAATGCATTGATATTCTGATCAATTGTGCCGGAGGAAATGTACCGGGCGCTACACTTTCTCCCGATCAGACTGTTTTTGACATGAAAATCGAAGATTGGGAAAAAGTAATCAGCCTGAACCAAAACGGTACGGTTTATCCCTGTCTGGCATTTGGAAAAGAAATGGCTAAACAGAAGAAAGGCAGTATTATCAACATTTCGTCGATGGCTACCTATTCAGCCCTGACACGTGTTCCCGGCTATTCGGTAGCCAAAACGGGAATTAATATTTTCACCAAATGGTTGGCAACGGAAATGGCACAGAAATTCGGTGAAGGCGTTCGTGTAAATGCCATTGCACCCGGATTTTTCATCGGAGACCAAAACAGGGCGGTTTTAATCAACCCGGACGGTTCTCTGACCGATAGAAGTAAAAAAGTATTGGCCAAAACACCTATGGGAAGATTTGGCGATATCACAGAATTAAACGGCGCTGTTCAGTTTTTGTGTTCAGATGCCGCAAGTTTCATTACGGGCGCAATCCTTCCGATTGATGGGGGTTTCAGTGCGTTCAGCGGCGTTTAATAGACACCCAAAAGCATGACTCCACTCTCTCTTCCCTTTGTGAGGAGGGGGTCGGGAGCGCGATATTTCCATTATGAAACGAACTTATTTTCTCCTTTTTTTTGCCTGCGCCTGCGCCTGCATCCGGGCGCATCCGAAGCAGGAGATAAGAGCCGTATGGTTGACCGTTAACTATGGATTGGATTGGCCTGAAAAACCGTTTCAGAATGTCCAAGACATCGTTCGACAGCAATACGAATTGGACCAAATCCTCGACAAACTGGGAAAGTCCCATATCAATACGATTTTTATTCAGACACGGATGGGAGGAAATGTTATTTATCCATCCAAAATAGAATCACGCAGCGAATATATCAGAAGTCCGTATGCTACGGCTGATTATGATCCTTTGGCCTATATGGTGAACGCTTGTCATAAACGGGGAATGGAATGTCATGCATGGTTTGTCGTTTATCCCTTTGGACGGGAAAAAAGCAAGCATTCCGGCATCATGAAGAACAATAAAAACGGCGTAAAAACGCTCAAAAAAGAATTGTATTTAGACCCCGGATATCCGGGAACGACGTCTTATTTGACCGGTATTATCCGGGAAATTGTCTCGTCTTACGATATTGACGGCATTCATTTCGATTACATCCGTTATCCCAATAACGCCAATTTCCCGGACCAGGATACTTACAGCCGCTATGGAAGCGGAAAAAACAAAGCCGATTGGCGAAGAGAAAATATAAATCGCTTCGTCTATACGGCTTACGATGCTATAAAATCTTTAAAGCCTTGGGTTCAGGTAAGCAGCTCTGTTGTAGGAATGTATAAAAACATACCGGAAAACGCCCGCAAACATTGGACAGCCTATCATTCGGTTTTCCAAGATCCGATTGATTGGTTAAGCAAGGGGAAACACGATTTTATTGTGCCGATGATGTATTATTCCGACAATTTATTCTTCCCGTTTGTACAAGATTGGATGGCAAAAAGCACAGGACGTTATATCGTACCCGGTTTAGGCCTTTTCCAGATGAATGAAAAAGAAGCCGCCTGGGATGAGGAAACATTGTTGGAACAGATGCAGTATTCCCGCAATAAGCATACTGCCGGTAATGCATTTTTCAGAGCGCAATCGTTGATGGAAAACCAGAAAGGAATTTTGGACAAGATGAACACGCGATTTTACACCTGTCCGGCTTTGTTGCCTGCTTTGACTTGGTTAAGTAATAAAGTCCCTTCTTCCCCATCTTTGATTCGTGCGGAAAAATCAAACAAATACTTACAGTTGAAATGGGACAAAGTGTTCCAAAAAGAAAATCAAGCGATTTATTACAATATTTATCGCGCCGAAACGATCCCTGTTGACATCGAAAATTCCGAAAATTTGGTCGCTATGCGAATCATGGAAAATCATTATGAAATTTCTATCGACCACTCGAAAGAAACAGGATATTATTATGTTGTAACAAGCTATGACAGGTATCACAATGAAAGTCGGGCTTCAGCTCCCGCTTATTTTGTAACAGGCAATTTCGAAAAATAAAAAATAGTACGATGACACAAGACATTTTCTCCAAACTTATTTCCCAAGCGCTCGCTATTTCCGAAAAGCAAATTTCCAGCACAATCGATTTGTTGGACGAAGGGGCTACCATTCCCTTTATCAGCCGTTACCGGAAAGAAGCGACCGGTGGATTGAATGAAGTCCAAATCGGAGATATCAAACAACAATACGAGAAATTGAAGGAGTTAGAGAAACGCAAAGCGACTATTCTCCATTCGATAGAAGAGCAAGGTAAACTGACGCCCGAATTGAAAACAAGAATCGAAAATTCATGGAATGCCACGGAAATAGAAGATATTTACCTGCCGTACAAGCCCAAGAAACAAACCAAAGCCGAAATTGCCCGCAAAAAAGGACTCGAACCTTTGGCCAAAATATTGATGGTGCAAAACGAACAGGACATAACCGCCAAGGCTGAGCGCTTTCTCAATGGGGACGTAAAAAATGTGGAGGAAGCTTTGCAAGGCGCCCGCGACATCATTGCCGAATGGGTGAACGAAAGCGAACCGG
Organism: Dysgonamonadaceae bacterium; assembly: GCA_031289145.1. Classification (GTDB taxonomy): domain Bacteria; phylum Bacteroidota; class Bacteroidia; order Bacteroidales; family Azobacteroidaceae; genus Azobacteroides. Next base: position 42,359 of record JAITQA010000146.1, read on the forward strand.
CACGCAACTCCATACGAAATATTTTCCGGCGCGAAGCAGTGATTTCTGCCAAAGTGATAAAAGAGAAAGAAAAAGAAGGCGCAAAATTCAGGGATTATTTTGAATTTAGCGAACCGCTTTCAAAATGTTCTTCACACCGGCTTTTGGCTATGCGGCGCGGCGAAACGGAGGGCATACTTCGGCTTTCTATTTCGCCCGATGATGAACATGCGTTGGAAGCTTTGTACCGCCGTTTCGTCAAAGGAAGAACCGCATCCTCGGAACAAGTCGAAACCGCTGTCAAAGACGGGTATAAACGATTGCTTAAGCCTTCTATTGAGACGGAATTTTCCGCTTTGTCCAAGGAAAAGGCCGATGTGGAAGCTATCAAGGTGTTTGCCGAAAACCTGCGTCAACTGCTGCTGTCCCCTCCATTGGGTCAAAAACGGGTGATGGGAATTGACCCCGGATTCCGCACCGGTTGCAAATTGGTTTGCCTTGATGCACAGGGAAATTTGCTGCACAACGAAACAATTTATCCGCATCCGCCACAGAACGAACGACATGGCGCAAGATCAAAAATCATTGCCCTGGCAAACACTTACGCCATCGACGCCATTGCCATTGGCAACGGAACCGCCAGTCGGGAAACCGAACAGATTATTTCCAATATCCCGTTCGAAAAAGACATTACCGTGTTTGTAGTCAGCGAAGACGGCGCCTCTGTCTACTCAGCATCCAAGACGGCAAGGGACGAATTTCCGGAATACGATGTGACGGTTCGCGGCGCCATAAGCATAGGACGACGATTGATGGATCCTTTGGCCGAACTGGTAAAAATAGACCCTAAATCAATTGGCGTCGGACAATACCAGCACGATGTAAACCAGCCGGAACTGAAAAAATCTTTGGATCAGACAGTTGAAAACTGTGTCAATCAGGTGGGGGTAAACCTGAATACCGCCAGCAAACATCTGCTGACATACGTTTCCGGTTTAGGCCCGGCTCTGGCGCAAAACATTGTGGACTACCGCAGTCAGAACGGGCCATTCAAGTCGCGACGGGAACTGATGAAAGTACCCCGCCTGGGAGATAAATCTTTCGAGCAGGCAGCCGGATTCCTTCGGATTCCCGGGGCGGAAAATCCATTGGACAACTCAGCCGTACATCCGGAGAGCTACTATATTGTGGAAACCATGGCTAAGAATTTGAATTGCAAAGTAAGCGACCTGATCAAAGACAAGGAACTGAAAAACAAAATCCGCCCGGAAGAATACCTCTCCGAAAAAACCGGTATGCCTACCCTGCTTGATATCCTGCAGGAATTGGATAAGCCCGGTCGCGACCCGCGCCAAAGCATCAAAGTGTTTGCGTTCGATCACAATGTGAGGACTATCCATGACTTGCAGGAAGGACAAACGCTACCCGGTATCGTAAGCAACATCACCAATTTCGGTTGTTTTGTCGATATCGGCATCAAGGAAAAAGGACTGGTACACGTGTCAAATATGGCCAAAGCCTACGTGTCCGATCCTACAAAGATAGTTTCTGTTCATCAACATGTTATGGTGAAAATCCTGAATGTGGATTTGGAAAGAGGGCGGATACAATTGAGTTTGAATGTATAATTAATTACAAATCAAAAACTACGCTCATAATCAGATTAAAAACCCCGTGTATCGTTGCCGTAAGTACTACGGCGAAAAAATAGTCCTTTTGTTTTTTGAAAATTAAAAAAGCGGTAGCCAGAATCCATCCGCCTATAAAACCATATAAAATATATAATACACAATACAAATGCTGCAAACCAAAGCATAAAGAAGATATGAATATGAGTACCCAATAGGGTATGTTTTTAAGGTAAGACAGCAAATAAATCGGCAGTAACTGGCAAAGCAATGTTTCTATTACCGGAACTATAATAACAGAAATCATAATTGTTAAAAAAAGAGAGTCCACTTTTTCCGGTCCCTCAAAATCTCCAAAATGAGCTATATACCAAGGCAATATTAATTGTGTAAGAAAAAACACAATCAACATACAGATCAGTGATATACAGACAATCCATGCGGGATGAAATTTAGCTGATTTTTCAATAAAATTTTTAGTCATAACACATTTCACTCACGCCATAAGCGTTCAAATCCAAATTTTTCATAAAGATAATCATTTTTTAATTAATAACCATATTGCAAGCAATTTTTACCTGCAAATCGCCCGGTTTTTCAGCGTGCACTCAAAAAAATCGTTTGATGATGCAAAGGTATCTTTGTTTGTATTTGAATATCCCGTATCTTAGCGATTAAAAACGAAGAAAATACCTGTCCAACAACTGTTTGGCTGCGGTAAAGGAACTCAACTCCGAACGCAAAACCTGCGATTCTTTCACCGACAGCTCGTCGATAATTGAGGGCGATTGGTAAAAATGGTTTTTCAGTTGCTCGTTAATGCTTTCGTACATCCAGTATTTGGATTGGGAATTTCTCCGGCACTCGAAATAGGCGCTCTGTTTGGTAAAAGCCATGTATTCGTCGACCATGTCCCAAATTTCGGTGATGCCGGTTTTGTAATACCCAGAATAAGTCAGTACCTTCGGGCTCCATCCTGAATCCGGTAAAGGAAACAAATGCAAAGCATTGCGGTACTGGGCTGCTGCCAGATTCGCCTTTTCGATATTACTGCCGTCGGCCTTGTTGACAATGATTCCGTCGGCCATTTCCATAATTCCCCGTTTGATACCCTGCAATTCATCGCCGGTACCGGCTAATTGTATCAGGAGGAAAAAGTCGACCATCGAGTGCACAGCCGTTTCCGACTGTCCCACCCCGACCGTTTCTACAAAAATGGTATCAAAACCGGCAGCTTCGCATAAAATAATGGTTTCCCGTGTTTTCCGGGCGACGCCACCCAATGACCCGGCTGTCGGAGAAGGCCGTATAAAAGCATCCGACTCGCGTGAGAGTTCTTCCATCCGGGTTTTATCGCCCAATATACTTCCCTTGGAGCGTTCGCTGCTCGGATCGATGGCAAGGACAGCCAATTTTCGGTTACGTTGGTGAATCAAATGTACGCCGAAAGCATCAATAGAAGTACTTTTCCCCGCCCCCGGAACACCTGTGATACCTATCCGGACGGAATTGCCGGAATATGGCAGGCATTTTTCTATCACCTCCCGGGCAACGGATTGGTGTTCGTTTTTCTGACTTTCCAACAAGGTGACAGCTTGACTCAAGACCGTGATATTCCCTTTCAGAATTTGTTCTACATATTCCGAAAGAGAATAATTGCGCCGCTTCTTTCTTCCGCTCAGATAAGGGTTGACAAGTGGCGGCTGATTGATACCCTGATTCACTGTAAGCCCTTTATATTGCGGATCATTTTCAGGATGGTGTTGTATATTGTTCATTCAAGAGTGGACAAAATTTATGGCAAACAAATCTCAAGACTTTGCTATAATCGTTACATTATAAAGAGGGATCGAGGGATCGTCGGAAACAATGGTAATCGTGGACGAAAGCGCCGATTTCAGCATTGTTTCATTGACGGTTATGGTCACACCCTCTATTTCTCCCGGATTCACGCTGAATTGTTTTTTCGAAACAGTAATCAGGGGATTAGACAGCTGAATATTTCTGATATTCAATTGGGTTTTTCCGGAATTGGATATTTTAATAGTCCTGCTATTTCCTTTGCTGAAATTACCGAAATCAATCTGGGAAAAATTGACATTAATCCTTCCGGAGTTCACTCTTTTTTCCGGCAACCATTTTTCAAAATTATCTAAAATGGTTGCAGAATAAGGGAAAGCGCAGGATACACCATTGATGAGGAGATTTATTTCTCCTTGCAGGTTTCCATAGAGACCGGCAACTTTGGTATCAAGCGTCACCTCAACTACAGCTTCTTTTTTCGCAGGAACGGCTGCTTCACTAAACTTTACCGTAATATATTTGGGGAGTTTTTGCACTTTCTGGGCAATCGGTTTGTCCGATTTATTAAAGACTTCCAAATGAAGGGTTTTAAGCTCACCCGCTCCGACTCTGTCAAAATTCAAAGTTTTGGTTTTCAAGGCATAATCACCAAATGCTTCTACATAATCTCTGCTGGGCAATTGTGTTCCGCCAACAGAGACGCCATTTACGACCTCTCCTTTTATCTGTAAAGTCACAGGATTACTCAAATTCGTATATACCGTAATGCTTTTTGAGAAAGAAGCAACTCCCGTCGGACTGTACACAGCTGTTATTGTTCCGGTTTTACCGGGTTCTATAGGCTCTTTTGTCCACGAAGGAGTAGTACATCCGCAAGAAGCCTTAACGTCTGATATCACCAAAGGTGCATCCGATTTATTGGTTACAACAAAATTGCAGGATACTTTCCCGTCTTTGTACCCGATAACACCGAAATCATGTACCATTTCGTTAAAACTTATTTTTTCATTTTGTGCAAAAGCGATGCATAAACTTAACATAAAACATGTTACAACAAGACCAATCTTTTTCATTATTTTATTTCTGATTAAAAATTTTACTATTTGCGTACAAAGGTAAAAAAATAATGTAAAATGATGATTATAGTTGTGGAATAATTTTTCATTCATCCTAAAAAAGGAGGTAAATTTTCAATACATATTTGTACAAACGAAAAAAAACACTACCTTTGTAAGTCGCAATACAGGCTGGAATGTTAATAGGTATAACTAATGATATGTATTAAAAATATTCCGGTTAGCAAACAGAAACGAAAATTTATTTAAATGAGTGAAACAGAAATTTTGGTAAACACAATTATTGAAGCATTACAAGAAAAAAAAGGGAAACGGATTATAACAATGGATTTGTCTGTATTAGAAGGCGCCATTTGTCAATATTTTATTATATGTCAAGGTAATACACCGACACAAGTTTCAGCGCTGTCTGATTCTGTCTGGGATGTAGTTTACGAACAATTGCATGAGAAACCGCTGGGCGCTGTCGGAATGCGTGAAGCCCAGTGGGTAGCCATGGACTACGGGTCGGTGATATTACATATCTTTATTCCCGAACTCAGAGCGTATTATAACTTAGAAAATTTGTGGGCGGATGCCGACACAACAGAAATACCAGATATTTTATGAGCGAAGAAAAAGACAAGAACAAAAACAATAAACCGGGAAACACGGGTCCTAACAACAATAAACCTTTCAAATTCAACATGGGTTGGATGTATGGTTTAATTATCCTCATGTTAATGGGCGTTTTTTTTACGAACACGAACTCCGGTTCCAATAAAGAATTAGGGTGGACGGAATTTAAAAAATACGCTGAAGAAAATTCCTTTAGCAAAATGGCTGTCAATCTGTCGGAAAGGAAAGTTGTGGCAACTATCAAGCCCGAACTTGTTCCGGCCATTCTGGGTGCAACCACGGATACTTTCGCCATTAAAAATCCGTTTAAAAAAAGTGGAGAGGCTACCGTAACCGTCATTATCCCTTCTGTGGACAAATTTACCGATTACTACAACAATTTGGTGGTAAGCAAAGAAATAGACGCTACCATCAGTTACAACGAAGGCAATAGCTTGCTATGGACTATTGTGATACAGGTGTTACCCATTGTAATCATTGTTTTTATATGGATTTACCTGTTTCGACGAATGTCGGGCGGAGGCTCCGGCGGGCCGTTCGGCGTCGGCAAGACGAAAGCCCAGTTGTACGACAAATCATCTACACAATCCAAAAAGGTAACCTTCAAGGATGTAGCCGGCTTGTCCGAAGCCAAACAGGAGGTGGAAGAAATTGTTGATTTTCTCAAAAATCCTGCAAAATATACCGACTTGGGCGCGAAAATTCCCAAAGGGGCGCTTTTGGTAGGCCCTCCGGGAACGGGGAAAACGCTGTTGGCTAAAGCCGTAGCCGGCGAGGCCGACGTTCCTTTCTTTTCGCTTTCCGGTTCGGATTTTGTAGAGATGTTTGTGGGAGTAGGCGCTTCCCGTGTACGTGATTTGTTCCGTCAGGCGAAAGAAAAAGCGCCTTGTATTGTCTTTATTGATGAAATTGATGCGGTAGGACGCGCCAGAGGAAGAAATCCGAGCATGGGCGCTAACGATGAAAGAGAAAATACATTGAACCAGTTGTTGACCGAAATGGACGGATTCGGCTCAAACAGCGGAGTCATCATATTGGCCGCCACCAACAGGGTGGATATTTTGGACAAAGCTTTGTTGCGCGCCGGACGGTTCGACCGGCAAATCAATGTGGATTTACCGGAACTGAACGACCGGAAAGAGATTTTCTTAGTGCATCTGCGGGATATCAAAATAGATGAATCGGTAGACACTGAGTTTATGGCTCGCCAAACACCGGGATTTTCGGGAGCTGATATTGCCAATGTATGTAACGAAGCGGCATTGATTGCGGCACGTAACGGCAAGGAATTTGTGCAAAAAGATGACTTTATGAATGCCGTAGACCGGATTGTGGGCGGTTTGGAAAAAAAATCAAAAGTAACAACCGTAGAAGAACGCCGAACAATCGCTATCCACGAAGGCGGTCATGCGACACTCAGTTGGATGTTGGAATATGCCAATCCTTTGGTAAAAGTGACCATCGTCCCCCGCGGAAAAGCATTAGGCGCTGCCTGGTATATGCCGGAAGAAAGGCAAATTACTACATATCAACAACTTCAGGACGAAATGTGCGCTACTTTAGGTGGACGGGCTGCTGAAGAATTGGTTTTGGGCAGGATTTCCACCGGGGCCTACAACGACTTGGAAAGGGTTACCAAACAGGCTTATGCCATGGTGGTTTACTACGGAATGAGTAATCTCTTGCCGAATCTGAACTATTACGACGCCAGCGGGCAAGACTGGGGATTCACAAAACCTTATAGTGACGAGACCGCAACACTGATAGATTCGGAAGTCAAACGCATCATAAACGAACAATATGCCCGAGCGCGGGCAATTCTGACCGAATGTAGTGTTCAACACCTGGCTTTGGCGGAGCTATTGCTTGAAAAAGAAGTTATTTACGCCGACGATTTGGAAAAAATATTCGGCAAACGGAAATGGCTTTCCCGTTCTCAAGAAATATTAGCCCAACAGGGACTGACCGACCAGGAAGAGACCGCTGTAGAAAAAACAGTAGATTCTGAGAAAGAAAAGTAGTAATGAAGCTGAAATGAAGAATTTCTTTGCAAGATTATTCACGGGTACTATTTACGTAGCATTTATATGTTGCGGAATAATGGTGAATGCTTATACATTTTTCGCTCTTTTCTCTATTGTTATACTGCTGTGTTTATGGGAGTTTTACGGATTGGTAAACGCACAAAAAAGGACAAGGATAAACCCTTGGTATAATTGTTTCGGAGGGTTTGTACTTTTCTTGAGTACTTTTCTGTATGCTTCGGGCGTTTTCGATTATTTCATCTTTTTTATCTACCTGTTTTACCTCGTAATCCTGTATGTATCGGAATTGTATGAAAAACAGCAAGACCCGATTACACACATGGCTTATATCTTTTTGGGTCAGTGCTATATAGCTTTACCGGTATCTGTGCTGAATCTGATTGCATTTTCAGGCATAGTCGACGGTACGCCTGTTTATAATCCGCTTTTAATCACTTCTTTATTTATTTTTATCTGGGCAAACGACACCGGCGCCTACCTGATAGGAATTTTAATCGGTAAACACAAGCTTTTTGAACGCATTTCTCCCAAAAAATCATGGGAAGGCTTTTTTGGGGGCTTACTGTTTACCCTTGCCGCCTCTTTGGTTTTCGCCTGTTTCGACAAGGAAATTCCCTGGTATCACTGGACCGGTTTATCCTTGGGAGTTGTAATTTTCGGCACCTGGGGCGACTTGATTGAATCCCTGATAAAACGGACTTTGGAAGTGAAAGACTCCGGACAGGCCTTGCCCGGCCACGGGGGATTTTTAGACCGTTTCGACAGTCTGCTTCTGGCTGTTTATGCCATGCTTTTCTATGTGCAGTTGTTTTTTGTCTGATAAATATGCTTACAGTGGCGTAAAAAAATAAGCCTGTCCGTTAATAAAGTACCGTCCGCGCAGGACTGCAAGAAGATGGGAAACTTTAGACAATTTATTTCGTAAAATAATAGCACCTCAAAAAAAAATTAGCCAAATTTATTCCGTTTTGTCTTTATCTCAAAATATTGTATTAAATTTGTATTCAAATGAAAATAATTAGCGCTCATGGTATAAATAATAAAAAAACATAGTAAAAATGCAGATATTTAGATAGGTAGTTAAATAAATATTATCTTGTATCTTTCTTCCTTGAAGTTTGACGATTTTGGGACACTGAAAGAAATAAGTATGACGTTCACGTTTAAGGCGTGGACTTAACTTATTTGCTGTGTCAGGTTTCGTCAAACACCTAAGGAAGCGGGTATTTTAAGTATCACGCTTTTTTTATTGATATATGGCAGAAATATAAAAACAATTGATCACATGGAAAATAGCGAATTGCTCCGGCATATATTCCAATTAGAATCTAAACTATTTAAAAAGACAGAAATATTCCAAATAATTGAGTTGAAAGCAGAAAAAAAATGCTTGATTGAAAACGAGCGACAACAATTACGCATGGAAATCCAGTCTGTTTTTATAAATTTTATTCAAACAATCAAGATAAATTGTCCGGAGATAACAGATGAAGATATTATATTTTGTTGCTTGGTAAAGACCGGATTAAATACTTCCGTCATTTCCTGTTGCATGGGAAATGCAGACAATAAAGCAGCAAATCAAAGAAAATACCGCATTAAAAAAAAGATTATGAAAGCAAAATGCGATTCTCTTTTCGACCAAATTTTCAATTGCACTTAATCCTTTTTCTTTTCTTGTGCAATGATTTCGATAGCTTTTTCCAATACCTCGTCGCGTCCTTCCCGAATCCCCTTAATGGTCGGATTCACTTCAATATCCGGGATAATACCTACCCTTTGTGTTTCTCTGCCATCGGGATAATAAACGCCAATGCCGGAAATACTTGTACTTAATCCGCCGGGAAGCGTTATTTCGGAAACATTTCCATCTGCACCGGCGGTTGTACTGCCAATAACGGTGGTATTATCGCCTGCTTGAAATGCCATTGCAGTATATTCGGATTGACTTATTGTAAATTCATTCACAAGTACCACTAATTTTCCCCGGTAAGTTTCTTCCGGCTTAGGAATTTCGAGGTCTTGTGTAAAAGTAAATTCACCCGGATTATTCGCATTCCCTCGTGTAAATTTAACAAAAGGAGTGGGCGCTGATACAAAATAAGAACCTAAGCTAAACGGAACGAAAGTAGCCGGATAATTGCGAATGTCAATGATAATTCCCTTAGTATTCTTAAATTCTTTTTTGATAATTGGAATATCTGCATTTTTAATAGATTCCAAGGTAATATAACCGATATTTTCGTTTAAAAATTTATAACATTTAGCGTAATTCTTTTTATACCGAATCAATTTTCGGTTATATAAGCAAGTCAGTTCTTTCTCTTCTTTTCGTTTGGAATTAGAAGATATATAATTGATATGAATCCTGTCGCTGTTCGAGCGCAGTAGGTCATTGGCAATATTTCTCATTCTTGCTGCCTCATTTGATGCCGGATAATATTTTTTGATACTGTCAACAATAGACTCAACGGGTTGTGTATTAATATGGGTAATAATGTCGCCGATTTCCAATCCGGTTTTTTTTCGTATTTTAGCATAGCTATGGACAATTCCTTCAACTTGGCGATAATCTTTTACGACCCATTTGTTTTCAATCCATTGGAGTTGAACGGGAACCCGCTTGTTTCCTCTTAAAGAATCTATTTTATCATCGCCGTTTTCCAGGCCGGCATGTGTATCACAGACTGCTCCTATCAGTTGTGTAACAGCGAATTCATATTCCAATTCGTTTTTTGCCGCAATAAATAGCGGGATATATTCTTTCAAAACCGTATTCCAATCTTTATCTGTCTGATATTTATAGGGGAAAAAATAGTGAATCATGTTCCAATACCGATAAAGCGCCAATAAGCGGAATCCGGCATCGGGATAAGGCATTTCGGGGTAGTCATTTTCGTGCAGAAACATTGGATTCCCGACATAAGCTGCCGAATGTATATAATAATGGCTACCTTGCTGTCTGTTCAAATAAATGTTTTGCAATAAAGCCCTTAACTTTCGGTTCATCGTACTATTGTCTATCCAGGATAAATCAGGTTTTAAAAAAGCGCTGTCAGGCGTTGCCGTACAGGTTTTACAGGCAGGAACATTTCCGTATTTCTTAATCCAATTCAAAAGTATCCTGTCCCGTCGGTTTGTATCATTTATTTTTAAATAATCGGGAAGTATCCGGAACAGTTCGTAATCCCAATTGTATTTTCCAGCTGCAATTGCCGGGTGATGATATTTTAAAAATCCCCAGATTCTTCCCAATAATTCCAAATCAGAAATCTTTTGTTCATCAAGTTCCGGAAAAACAATCTTAGAGCCGGAGTCAAATTTTTTATCTTTTTCGGCAGGTAAAACTTTCGGTTTATAGGGTTTTAGATTTTGTATATCTTTATCATCAATCGTTATTTTCAAATCGTCTATCCACATTTTGCCTTTCCCGGATAAATGACCTCCCACTACAATTTTTTCTGTTATGGCAGGATATAAATCCGCCCTTATCTCAAATTTTTTCCATTCGTTTGTGCCTGTCAGCTTCTCCTGCTCCATGTCATTATATGCAACAGAAGGAAGTATTGCCATCCATAATCCGGCATAACCTTCCGTCACATTTTCGGTTTTAATATATCCGGATAGGGTAATTTGCTTTCCGCCATAATCATGAGGAAGCGTGAATGCTAAACTATTATCAATCAGCATATTTCCTTTTGATTCGATGACAACAGCGTATTTTCCGCTTTTGACTTCTATTGAATCCAAAGAGATCGTATTGATTAAACCATTGTCACTTATTTTCCATCCGACGGGGAATCCATTGTCAATTTTTTCAAAATCCAAGTTAAACTTGCTGTCGGAATCCTTATTTTGGCGACAAGCTACTAATAAAATCGTTATAACAATGATTGTGAAAATTAAATGCTTTGTCTTCATAATTGCTTTTTTTTACCATTGAATCAGGTTGCAAATATAAGCAATAAATGATATAAAATCCAATGCTAAACAAAATTGTTATTGCGTAAAATGTAACCAACTGATTATTAATGTCGGGAAACGTATTATTGTTATTAAAAATATTTGGAACTTTGTTTTTTAGCAACTAATTTTGTCAACAGGAATGAAAACAGTAAAATTTTCAATATGGACACCGTCATCAAACAAAAAATTGACTCAATAGCCAATTGTATTGTAGACAAAGTTTACGCGCAACAGGCCGGAGAATCCTACGGATTATATTCCGGAGAGTGGGGAATATTATTGTTTTTGTTTTATTATTCAAAGTATTCCGAAAATAAGCAGTATGCTGAATTGGCTGAGTCTTTTGCAGAAACATTATTTGCTCAATTTCCTGAAAAACTCGAATCCCATACTTTTTGCAATGGTCTTTCCGGCGTTTTATATTTGTTTGAATTTTTGCGTGAAAATCAGTTTATAGATATAAGCGCCGGTCAATCGAATGTAAATGATTATCTTGTTTTCAAAATGCGGCAGGATATCAGACAACAACATTATGATTTCATGCATGGCGCTTTGGGTGTAGGTTTGTATTTTCTGAAAAAGAAAACCAATACGAAATATGTACAAGAATTAGTCGATTTTTTATACAACACGGCAGAAAAAGATACAGATAATCAAATATTTAAGTGGAAATCTGTCATTGATATAAAAGAAAATATTACAGGGTATAATATAGCGCTATCTCATGGAATTTCCAGTATTATTATTTTTTTATCACGGGTCATTAAAAGCGATATGACAGATAAAAAAGTCCATGAGATGTTGGTTGGCGCTGTAAATTATGTTTTATCACAGCAACTTGATGTTTTACAATTTGGGGCAAACTTTCCTCAGTGCTCTGTTGAAGGAAACAACTTTCCTATTAAAAAAAGTCGATTGGCCTGGTGCTACGGTGACTTAGGGATAGGAATCGCATTGTGGCAAGCAGGAAAAGCAATTAATAAAATAGAATGGGGAAATAAAGGATTAGCAGTTCTACTTCAAACTACTCAGCGTTTGTCTTTACCTGAAACTTATGTACAAGAGGCCGGAATTTGCCATGGAAGCGCCGGAATAGCGATGATATATTATCGTATGTTTCTCGAAACGCAACGAGATGAATTTAACAAAACTACTCAATACTGGATGAAACAAACGTTAAATTTTGCGCAATTTGAAGATGGATTAGCCGGATATAAGGCATTGACCGAAGATGGGTGGAAATGTAATTATTCGCTACTGACAGGTATATCCGGTATCGGACTTGTATTAATGTCTTTTGTTGCAAATACTCAACAAAAGTGGGATGAATTATTTTTATTGTTATAAATAAAAAAATAGAGAGTTAGTTAAAAATTTATGTATCATTTAAATTCAATTTAAAATGAAAAAATTATCATTAAAAAAAGAGGTAATTATGAACCTCGATGAAACTGAAATGAAGAATGTAAAAGGAGGAACAGGAACAGGAACAGCAGTACCCGGAACATTGGTATCTCAGTGTCCTGCTTTATGTTATTCTACGTTTTGCACAAATTTGGTTCCTAAAACATGCGAGGGTAGTGGTAGTGCCCTTTGTTCAGGAGCTACTTCACAGATACGTTGCGCGCCTGTTGCTGTTTTACCATAAGACAAAATGTTATTCTAAAAAATCTTAAATATATATATTGGGATATGAATCATAACCTGTATAAAAATTTATAGCGTTTTAGTAATAATTTATTGTATATGTATAATCCTTTTAATGAGTTTCTTATACGTACACCGTTGCTGCATTTTAATTATTTGAATAAAAATAAATTAGAAACAGCATTGTTAAATCAACAGGTTCAAGAGGCTATTTACATAGCCTCTCCTGTTTTATATGTCGAATTACAAAAATATTTGAATGGGGAAGTCAACAATGAAAATGAAAAGAAGCGGATAGAATTTGCATTGTATAGATATATCAGTCGAATGTCTTCTCGCTGTACGCCTTTCGGACTATTTGCCGGATGCTCGGTTGGCACTATTACAGCGGATAAAACCTGTGTTATAGTGGAACATTTTAATCGACATACCAGATTGGATATGTTCTTTTTATGCACGCTTGTTCAAGAATTGGCAAAACAGCCTGACATTAAAGACGCCTTGCACTATTATCCAAACACTACCCTGTATCAAATAGGCAATAAATACCGGTATATTGAATATCAATATAGCAATTCACAGCGCATACATCGGATAACTTCCATCGAACGTTCCTTTTACTTAGATGCTATTCTGAAAATGGCAAAAAAAGGGGTAAAACCGAATAAATTATCTTCATATTTAATTGATAATAAAATAGATAAAGAAAATTTGCTTGATTTTATACAAGAATTAATTGATTCGCAAATTCTCGTTAGCGAAATAAGCCCTTCCGTTACAGGAGAAGATTTTTTCACAAAAATAATTGCTGTTTTGGAAAAATCACATGCCAATGAAAGCAGAATAGCAACTCTCAAAGAAATCCAAGACTCCATCTGCCAATTAGATTCAAACCAAATCAATGCTATAAAGCTATATCAGGACATTATAAGAAAAATTGAAAAAATTAAAGCGCCGTACGAAGAAAAATTTTTGTTTCAGGTGGATATAACGAGAAACGTAAGAGAAGCCACAATCGAAAAAAGAGTTACGAATGAACTTCAATCGGCAATGTCTTTTTTGAATAGAATTACCCCAAACGGAAAGAATGAAACACTAAGTCAATTCCAACAATCTTTTTATAATCGTTATGAAGATCGTGAAGTGTTATTGATGGAGGCGTTAGATCCGGAAATTGGTATCGGATACCCTGTTAATACAAATACCGGAGATGTTGCGCCTTTATTGGCTGATTTTCATATTCCCAAGCTATCAAGTAAAATTTCTAATTTCCAGCGGGATGCTTTTCAATCTGTTTTATTCAAGAAAACGATGGAAGCGTTAGCTCAGCATAAAAGTGAAATTATTTTTACCGATGAAGACGTCAAAAAATTTCATTCGAATTGGGCTGATTTGCCATCCACGATGTATTCGATATTTAGTATTGTAAAAGCTGATTCCGAGACATTATTGATCAAAACAAATGGTTTTTATGGAACTTGTGGCGCGAATTTATATGCTCGTTTTGCTCATACAGATAAAAAAATTGCACAATTTGTAAGTGAAATCACAAAGAAAGAACAAGAACTAATGCCGGAAAGCATTTTGGCGGAAATAGCGCATTTGCCTGACTCAAGGATTGGGAATATTTTGTCCCGCCCACATCTTCGTGATTATGAAATTCTGTACTTGGCTAATTCGGATATGCCCGATAACTGCTTAATCTACATGTCGGACTTATCTATCTCTATTCGACAGGGAAAAATTAATTTACGTTCAAAAAAATTAAACAAAGAAATTATTCCTCGATTAACTAACGCACATAATTATCACAATAATACAATGCCTGTTTACCAATTTCTCTGTGACATGCAAGATCAAAACGGAAGAGGTGGTTTGGTTTTTAATTGGGGCTACTTGGGCAATGAATTAAACTTTTTACCGCGTGTCAAATATAAAAATACTATCATTTCTTTGGCTACATGGAGCGTTAAAATAGAAGAAATGAAGCATTTATTTTCAATACAAGCAGAAGATGAATTACTATTAGAAACAAGACGGTGGCGCGAAAACTTATCTCTTCCACAAAAAGTTTTATTACCGGATGGGGACAAAGAACTGTTTGTTGATTGGGAAAATGAACTAAGTATTCAATCTCTGTTTTCAATAATTAAAAACCGACAAATGGTATCTTTTAAAGAATTTTTATTCGAACCTGAAAATTCTGTGGTTAGAGACAAAAATGGCGATTCTTATGTAAATGAATGTATTGCTGCTTTTTATAGAAATAAAGAAAAATGAAACCCATTCAACGAACTTACATGCCGGGAAGCACCTGGATTTATATCAAATTGTACGTTGGTATCAAAACGGCCGATGATTTGTTAATTAAAGTGATAGCCCCGATTATAAGAGAATTACAGCGGAAACAAGCTATTGAAAAATGGTTTTTCATCCGGTATTCAGACCCTGATTTTCATTTAAGAATCAGATTATTGGTGACCGATTTCATTTATATTGGAGAAATAATCTGTTTGTTCCAAAAAAAACTTGTTTATTGGAACAAAAATAACCTTCTGTGGAAGATGCAGTTAGACTCTTACAACAGAGAATTGGAACGTTATGGGAAAAACCTGATTGAAGAAGCAGAATCTGTTTTTTATGCCGATAGTGAATGTGTCCTTTCAATTATTAGAAAATTAGGAAACAACGAGAAATATCGATGGATGATTGCTTTAAAATTGATTGATAGTTTATTATCTGATTTTCATTTAAGTATGGAAGAAAAACAAAAATTGATGGAAAACTTAAGCAAATTATTCAAAACCGAATTTGGATTTAACGAATATAACGCTAAATCTTTTAATACTAAATTTAGGGAAAACAAAATGATTGTAGAATCCACATTAAATAATATAATTGACGAAAAAGAATTTAATTTTTTATACAGTCCTATAAGAAAGCGTACTAAACAGTTGGTATCAATTGTAGGAAAAATCAATAAAAATAAATTGAAGCATATTAATTTGAATGAATTACTAAGCAGCTATCTCCACATGATGCTTAACCGCCTTTTTCGCTCAAAAAACCGGATACATGAACTAATTTTATACGATTTCATGCGTAGATATTATGCCGGCGAAATGGCCAAATTAAAATATAATAAATAGTATCTTACAATGATGCCTTTAAAAAATTGCAACAGTTCAAAACGATACTATCGCCATCAACTATATTAAATAATAATATTTCTTTTATACGCTTTTGCCATTTTCTCCGTTATTATTAATGTATTTAATATATTGAGTAACATGTTAGACTACATCAAGGGAGAAATTGTTGAATTGACTCCGGCTTCGGTTGTGATTGAAGTCGGCGGTTTGGGTTATATCGCACATATTTCCTTAAATACTTATAGTGCACTCAACGGATTAAAATCATGCAGACTATATGTATATGAGGCTATTCGGGAAGATGCACACCAATTGTTCGGATTTTTGGAAAAACGTGAAAGGGAGTTATTCCTGCACCTGATATCCGTTTCCGGGGTCGGCGCCAATACGGCCCGTATGGTTTTATCTTCTATCGCTACCTATGAATTAGAAAGCATTATCTCCTCCGGAAACGCGAATGCCCTGAAAACAGTAAAAGGTATTGGCGGCAAAACGGCTGAAAGAATCATTATTGATTTGAAAGACAAGGTAAAAATCAGTGGGGAATCCGCTACGTCTTCCGCCGCAGCCAATCCGGCAAACGAAGCGGCCAAAGAAGCTGTATCTGCACTTACTATGCTCGGATTTAACCAATTAGCTTCGCAGAAGATAATAGATAAGATATATAAAATAAATCCGGCGCTCAGTGTGGAGGATTTTATTAAACAGGCGCTAAAAATGCTTTGATGAAGCCTTGTAAAAAATACATATTAATTGGGTTGAGTATTCTTTTTGCCGGTAGTTTTTACGGGTCGAATGTGCATTTATCTTCATCCGGTTTGGAATTTCCGGCAGTTACGTTTGCACCGGAATCTTTCGCGATCGCTCCCGAAGACAGCCTTAAACCTCTTTTTCCGGTCGAAAAGATTGTCCCTGAAAATTACAAAGAATTGATCCAAAGCCATCCGATAGATTTACGAACACCGGAAACATTCAATTCCGGATTTCAATACAACCCATTAAGCAACAGGTATGAACTCAGGTCTAAAATCGGAGATTCCGACCTCATAACACCTATTTCGCTCACGCCTGAAGAATATTACAAATACAGTCTGCAAAAGAGTATGAGTGCTTATTACAGAGAAAAATATGCGGAAGAATTTCTAAGTGCGGACAGTGCAAAGAAAAAGGACGTTTTATCTATTTTCGATTTTAATTTTGATTTGGGACCTGCCGATAAAATATTCGGTCCGGGAGGCGTAAAAGTAAATGCCCAGGGAAATATCATTACTAAAATGGGATTTACCCATACTTCGACCGGAAATCCGACTTTGACGGAAAAACAAAGAAGCCGCACAGCTTTCGATTTCGACGCGCAAATCCAAGCGAGCTTTGCCGCTTCGGTAGGTGATAAAATCAACTTTGACCTGAACTATAACACAGAATCGACCATGTCTTTCGACACGAAAAAGATTAAATTAGCCTATCAGGGGAAAGAAGATGAGGTTTTAAAAGTGTTGGAAGCAGGTAACGTAAGCATGAATACCACGAACTCGTTGATCCGGGGTGGAAATGCCTTGTTTGGTATCAAAACGGAAATGCAATTCGGCAAACTCACTGTCGGCGCCATATTTTCCCAACAGGAATCGCAATCACGTTCGGTCTCTTCCAAAGGGAATGTGCAAACAACACCTTTTGAGATAACTGTGGATATGTACGACGAAAATATGCACTATTTCCTGTCACATTATTTTTATGATCATTACGATGATGCAATGAGTTCTCTACCTTATATCAGGTCAGGAATCAACATAGACCGTATCGAGGTTTGGATAACCAACAGACGTTCAGACTATAATGAGGCCCGTAACATCATTGCTTTTACTGATTTGGGCGAAAACCAACATATCAGCACTCCCGGTTTTATTCATCCGTCCGGTTCGGAAGCGGTTCCCTATAACAAGGCCAATGACCTGTACGCTAATCTTATCAATAATTACCCCGGCGCCAGAAACATCAGTCAGGCAAACCAGGTTTTGGGAAGCACGCCGCTTGAAGGCGGCCGTGATTATGAGAAAATTGAAAACGCCCGAAAATTAGGAAGTTCCGAATATTCATTCGATCCGCAACTGGGTTATATTTCCTTGCGGAATCCGTTACAGCCCGACGAAGTGCTGGCCGTATCCTTTAGCTATACCTATAACGGCACAACTTATCAGGTAGGTGAATTTTCGACCGATAATCCGAACAGTACCACGGATAATTTATATGTGAAACTGATCAAAGGTACAATGAGTTCGCCTGCTTCCGCAACATGGAAGCTGATAATGAAAAATATTTATACCATTACGAACAGTTATATTGACCAGGATAAATTCCGGCTGAATATTAAATACCAGAACGATACAACCGGTGTTTTTCTCAATTATATCACGGAAGGCGATATTGCCAATCAACTTTTGCTGCGCGTCATGAATCTGGATAACCTGGATGCACGACAAAATCCTTATTCCGATGGATATTTCGACTTTATTGAGGGCAAAACGATTTACGCGCAATCCGGGAAAATCGTATTCCCCGTAACAGAACCCTTCGGTTCGCATTTGAGAAAGAAAATAGGAAATGACGCCATCGCCGACAAATATGTCTTTCAGGAATTATACGACTCCACTTTGACCGTCGCCCGCCAGATTGCTGAACAGAATAAATTCATACTGCAAGGAGAATACAAAGGTTCCGGAGATGCCGCTATCGGATTAAGCGGAAGTAATATTGCCAAAGGATCGGTAGTCGTTATGGCAAACGGCGTCAGGCTAAAAGAAAATATAGACTATATTGTAGATTATGCCGGTGGAGGCGTGACTGTTATTAATCCGCTTTACAAGGATGCGGATTTGAACATTCAGTCCGAAGACCAATCTGCGTATGGAATAGGGCTGCAACGCAAAACCATGATGGGATTGAATCTGAATTATGCTTTCAATCCTAATTTCAACATAGGGGCTACCGTCATGAACTTGAGCGAAATGCCAACTACTATGAAAACTTTGCCGGGGCAGGAATCCGTTAACAATACCTTGTTTGGCTTCAACACCAATTACGCAACGCAATCGCAAGCCTTGACCAATTTTTTGGACAAACTGCCTTTCCTGGATCTAACCGCCCCGTCGCAGATCACTTTCAATGCCGAATATGCACAGTTGATTCCCGGTCACTACCATAGCAAATACGGAGGAGATTATTCCTATATTGATGATTTTGAGCAAGCTAAAACACCTATCGACCTCCGCTCTCCTTATTCATGGAATTTAGCGTCCACACCCTCCATGTTTACCGAATCACGCTTAGTGAACAATATTGATTATGGGAAAAATCGCTCGCTGTTGGCGTGGTATTACATTGATGGTTTGTTCACCCGAAAATCTTCTTTAGCGCCGAATCATATCAAAAATGACTTTGACCAATTGTCTAATCATTATGTGAGGGAAATATCGGAAGCCGAACTTTTCCCAAATAAAGACCAACGTTACAATGAATCGGCTATGCTTCCGGTCTTGAACCTGGCATACTATCCTTTGGATCGAGGGCCGTATAACCTGGATGTTATCGGTATGGGAACCAACGGGAAACTGTTAAATCCGGAGAAACGTTGGGGGGGAATTACCCGGAGAATCGAAAGCGGATACACCGATTTTGAAGCCAACAATTTTGAAACCATTGAATTCTGGTTGTTAGACCCTTTCATCTACAATCCGGATGCCAAGGGAGGCGACCTGTACCTGAACCTGGGTGAAATATCGGAAGACATCCTGAAAGATGAAAAGAAATTTTTTGAAAACGGACTCCCGGTTAACGGGGACAGTACGAAAGTAGAAAGAACCGTCTGGGGTTTGGTTCCCCGACAACAATCCTTGGTCTATGCTTTCGACAACACAGAAGGCGCTCGTAAATACCAGGATGTGGGCTTGGACGGATTAATCAATGAGGCGGAATTTTCCTATCCGACTTACAGTGATTATCTGGAGGCTTTGCAAGACCGCTTATTACCGGAAACTTTACAAGAGATGCGGAATGACCCGTTTTCTCCATTGAATGACCCTGCCGGAGATAATTATCATTATTTCAGGGGATCGGATTATGACCGGATGGAACTGCCTATCTTGGGAAGATACAAACGATACAACGGAACGGAAGGAAACTCGGCAGATACGAACGATTCTCCTGAAAATTACAATACGGCAGCCAAACTTGTACCGGACGTGGAAGATATTAACCAGGATAATACCCTGAATGAAAGCGAAAAGTATTTCCAATACAGGGTTTCTATCCGTCCGGGAAATATGAAAGTAGGAGAAAATTTCATCACCCAAAAAATAGATGTAAAGCCGAATCCCGTGCTGAAAAACGGCAATAATGAAACGATTAGCTGGTATCAGTTCAAGATTCCCATCCGGGAATTCGAAAATAAAATGGGTAATATCCAGGATTTTAAGACCATCCGGTTCATGCGGATGTTCCTCACCAACTTTTCCGATTCGGTAATCCTCCGGTTTGGTACTTTAGAATTGGTTTACGGCAGTTGGCGGACATATACCCAAGACTTATCCAATCCGAATTTACCGACAACGGGAAATGCAAGTATCAGTTTATCTACTGTTAATATTGAAGAGAGTGGAAGCAAAGAGCCTGTAAATTATGTTATTCCGCCTGGTGTGAACCGTATTTTAGACCCCAGTCAACCTCAATTGAGGCAACAAAACGAACAAGCGCTATCTGCCCAGATTACCGGTCTACAACCTGGAGACGCCCGTGCCATCTACAAATCAACAGGCTTGGATACCCGCCAGTATCGCAGGATCCAAATGTTTTCACATGCCGAAAAATTGGCAGAAGACATTAACGGATTACAAGATAATGATTTGTCTATATTCATCCGCTTGGGATCCGATTACAAAAACAACTATTACGAATATGAAGTTCCCGTCAGAATAACACCGCCCGGTCGTTACGACGAAAGCACCGCTTCCAGAGAAATCGTTTGGCCCAGATCAAACATGTTTGATTTTCCATTCGAATTACTGACCAATCTTAAATTAGCCCGAAACTCAGAAAAACGCAAAACAGGCTCTACGGTTACTTATTACACGCCTTTCTCCAGTTACGACCCTGACAATCCCATGAATAAAGTGACCATTATCGGAAATCCCAGTATTTCGGACATCAAGGTAATCATGATCGGCGTCCGCAACAATTCCAGAAACACGCAATCGGTAGAAATGTGGGTGAATGAACTGCGTTTGACCGAATTCAACGAAGACGGCGGTTGGGCAGGAAATGCCAATCTCTATCTGGGCCTTTCGGATATGGGGTCTTTCAACTTTTCCGGAAGTAAGGAAACAGCCGGATTCGGTAGTTTAGACCAAGGTATCATGGATCGAAATTTAGACGATACCTACCAATTCAGTGTAGGAACCCAATTGGAACTTGGCCGCTTTTTTCCGGAAAAAGCCAAAATCAGCATTCCGTTTTACTATTCCTACCAGGAAAAAGTAATCAGCCCGAAATACAATCCTTTGGATCAGGATGTCTTATTAAAAGACGCTTTGAATGCAGTAGAAACCAAAGCAGAAAAAGATTCTATCCGAAATTTCGCCCAAGACAAGGCAACGACCCGATCCGTTAGTTTCAACAATGTCAGGGTTGATGTACGTAGCGAAAACCCTATGCCGTACGATCCGGCCAATTTCACATTCTCTTATTCCGTTACGGAAAACAATATCCAAAATGCAACTACCCAGTACGAAAGAACAACCAATACAAGGTTCGGCCTCAATTACACTTATGCGCCTGTAATAAAACCTTGGCAACCTTTTACAAGCTCCGAAAGTTCCAAATCGGAAAAAGAACAGCCTGCCGGTTCCACCGGTTCCACCGGTTCGAAAAACAAACTTTTGCAAGAGATTGCAATACAATATCTACCCAATAGTATCTTACTGAATTCGGATATCTCACGGGATTACTATGAATTTCAGTTACGTGATTTGGGAAATTTGGGAGAAAATATGATTCCTCCGTCTTTCCGCGAAGATTTTCTTTGGAACAGATCAACAGTTATCCAATGGAATCTTACTAAAAACCTGTCTTTGAAT
The DNA here is from genome assembly GCA_031289145.1 of Dysgonamonadaceae bacterium. Lineage (GTDB taxonomy): Bacteria > Bacteroidota > Bacteroidia > Bacteroidales > Azobacteroidaceae > Azobacteroides. The sequence goes on from JAITQA010000146.1 coordinate 64,401, forward strand.
TTCAATTCGGGTACAAATGCAAGAATAGAAGCGCCCCACGTATTGGTAAATAAAAAATTCAATCCGGACGAATATGCTTTATGGAAAGATTCCGTATTACTAAGTATCAGAAGTTTAGGAACGCCAATGGAATATAAGCAAACTTTTATGGCTACTTATACGATTCCTTTCCAGCAGATTCCTGTTCTCAATTTTGTCAGCGGTTCATTGAAATTCGACAGCAATTACACATGGCACAAAGGCGCTATGCTTGCTGCGGAAGATATTGACTTTGGAAACGAAATCAGCAATAACCGCACTATCGGAATAGAAAATGTACGTGTAAACCTGCTTGGTTTCTATAACAAATTTGAATTTCTGAAAAAAGTAAATGACAAATATACGCCCAAAAGGACGAGTGTTGCCCGGAGGAATAACCAAAGGGGGTCAGAAGAGAATCTAAAAAAGGAAGCTGCCGAAAAAAGAAAAATGAAATATGAAGGTGAAGTAACACTCAATATCGATTCCGGAACAACCGTTAATCACCAGTTGAATAACAAACATTTACGAATTACAGTCCGCAAAACGGACGGAAGACGGTACGACATACAATTCAAGGCTATCGACAACAATACAATTCGGATAAATAATAAGGATAGCATAAAGTTGAACCTTTCCATTTTACAATTGCCTCCTATCGAAGAATCAAAATGGTATCAAATCGCACAAGGCACTACACGGGTGTTAATGATGGTAAGAGAGTTCAGTTTTTCTTATTCTGAAAGTAATCGCATGATGATCCCGAATTTCAGTCCGGAGATTGGCGATTTCTTCGGACAAGGCGCTACGCCACTTGGCAACTCTCCGGGCTTAGATTTTGCATTTGGTTTAACGGGTGAAGGGTATTTGGAAAAAGCCCAAAGAAATGACTGGCTGATAAAAAACAAGGAAAATATTACGCCTTCCATGTTCAATAAGACCCAAACATTTAATTTCCAATCGCAATTAGAACCCATTCCCGGAATGCGTATCTCATTGAATGCGACACGATCTAAAACCGAAAGCAATCAGGTTTATTTCATGTACGACAATGCGCCGAACAAAGTCACAGGCGATTTCAGAATGACAACCATTTCCTTGAAATCAGCTTTCGAATCGGTGAATGCCGCCGATGGTTATTTTTCCAAAAGTTTTGACAATTTTTTAAATAACCGGTATATCATTGCCGACCGCTTAGAGCAGGTTTACAACAAAGCAAATTACCCCAATTCCGGGTTTTTGGTCGGTTCCGGTCTGGCAGATCAACCTTATGACCCATCCATAGGTGCAGTTGATCCGAATACTACCGATGTGCTGATTCCGGCTTTTATCGCTGCTTATACCGGAAGAAATCCACATTCTGTTGATATATCCGCTTTCCCTTCTTTGTTGGATTTACTCCCCAATTGGAAGCTTGCTTATGATGGCCTGATGCAGCTACCTTCCATCAGCAAGCGTTTTCGGAATTTTACAATTGAGCATCAATACAACAGCGTATACTCGGTCGGCGCCTATAATTCCTACCTGAACTGGGTCGCTATCAGCAACAGCGACGAATTCGGATTTATACAGAGTATATTGACCGACAATCCATATCCCTCTTCTCCTTACGATATTACGGCCGTAAGTATTACCGAGGGATTTAATCCGCTCTTCGGAATAAATTCTACTTTATTAAATAATATAAGTCTGACATTCAAATACAATATTTCGCGTAATATTAATCTGAATGTCTCTTCTTATCAAATCAGTGAAATTTTTAAAAAAGATTTCACATTCGGTACGGGATATAGTTTCGAAAACTTCAATAAAATATTGAAATTAAAAAAGACAGGAGGCGCTAATTTTAATAATGAGTTGAAAGTGAAAGTGGATGTTAATTTTGCAAAAACGCAAAGCCTGATCCGCAAAATACAGGAGAATTTCACCCAGGCAATTGAAGGAAATTCACAAACAACCATGAAATTTTCAGCAGACTACACTTTGAGCAGATTGATTACTTTACAGGCATTCTTCGATAGACAGGTAAGTAAACCCTTGGTTTCGTCGACTGCTTATCCGGTATCTAAATCCAGTTTTGGCATCAGTATCAATGTTAGTTTAGCACGATAATCATCAAAAATAATGAATAATAAAACCCATCTTGATATGCAAAAAATCGGCACAATATTTATTTTAATCGCTTTATTATTTACGACTAAGGCTTTTGCGGAAAATCCGGAAAATGACGATCCACCCAAAAAAGAAACATCCACCGTAGAAAAAGTGGTTGCATGGTATATGGATAACATGAATTACGGAACAATATTGCTGTTGATGACCGTCGAGAGTTCATTTATACCTTTCCCTTCCGAAGTGATTGTTCCTCCGGCAGCCTACAAGGCAAGCCAGGAAGACAGCGGGATGCATATTGTTTTGGTAGTCTTGTTTGCCACGCTGGGCGCACTGTTGGGGGCCGTCATCAACTATTACCTGGCGCTGTGGTTAGGCCGCCCTATCGTATACCGTTTTGCCGAAAGTAAAATAGGGAAAATGTGCTTGTTAAGCAAAGAAAAAGTTATCCGGGCTGAAAACTATTTCACCCGGCACGGTAAATCCTCAACCCTGATCGGACGATTGGTACCGGCCGTGCGCCAATTGATCTCCATACCGGCCGGACTTTCAAAAATGCATATAGGAAACTTCCTGCTATTCACAGGTATAGGTGCACTGACATGGAACATTGTCTTAGCAATACTGGGATATATAGCACACGGACAGTCCGACATGATCGACAAATACAACAAAGAACTTTCCTACGCTTTGTTGGGCTTAGGAACGCTCTTCGTTTGTTATTTAGTCTACAACGGATTCTTTAAGAAGAAAAAGTAAAACAGAATTCTTTTCGCTTTCTGCTGTTACAGGAGTTTTAAATCCTGTAGGAATGTCGGAATACTTTGCTCAAAATTGACACCGAAACGGATATCTGATCCCGCATCAGCTGTCCTTTTTATGGCTGCGGCGGTAAAGCGAACCGCAATTTCCGCTGCTTTGTGCAAGGGGAAATCGTTCAGCAAAGCGGACAGCAGCGCCGACCCGAATACATCGCCCGTACCGTGATAATAGCCCGGAATACGCTTTTCAAAAGCATACGCGATTTCGCCCGTAGCCGCGTCGTATGTAGCCGCACCCAATTGTTCATCGTTGAAAAACACGCCGGTCAGTACGATTTTCCGGGGACCTAATTTACTTAATTTCTTCAACATAGCTTCCACGTATGCTTCCGTGTAGGGTCCGGGGTTATAAGGCTCCCCTATCAGCAAAGCTGCTTCCGTAAAATTGGGGATAATAATGTCGGCCTTTTCACACAATTTGCGCATGCCAACCGCAAATTCAGGAGAGAAAATCTTGTAGAGTTCGCCATTATCGGCCATAACCGGATCAACTAAAATGAGATTGTCTTTCGTTTTGAAAGTTTCAAAAAATTTCGTAATCAGGTTTAATTGCTCAAATGAACCCAAAAATCCGGTATAAATGGCGTCAAAGCAAATATCCAACGATTTCCAATGGTCGGAAATTGCCTGAATATCATCTGTTAAATCCCTGTAAGTAAATCCTGTAAAACCGCCCGTATGCGTCGACAATACCGCTGTCGGCAGTACGGTTGTTTCTATACCTGCTGCCGAGATAATGGGTAATGCAACCGTTAAAGAACATTTGCCGAATCCCGAAATATCATGGATTGCAGCCACTCTTTTCAAATTTTTCATGTATACTTTTTTATTTTTTTAATCGGCTGCAAAGATACAACTTTTTGGAAAATTTGCATAATACTGCCTCCTATTCCCAAATTATTCGTACCTTTGCCTCCGTTTTAAAATTTTAATTTACATTTATCAACCATAATTTTTATGTTTATGTTTTACCTCATGATCGTAGTCTTTGTGATAGGCTACATTTGCATTGCGCTGGAACATCCGATACGTGTCAATAAATCGGCGACAGCCCTTCTTCTGGGAACCCTTATGTGGGTGCTTGGCGTTTCTTATCTTCCGGAAGCGCATAATTCTCTGGTGGAACATCTGGGAGAAGTGGCAGAAATTCTGTTCTTCCTGATGGGCGCCATGACGATTGTCGAAATTGTAGACGTACACGAAGGATTCAGGATCATCACCGACAAAATCCGCACTACGAAAAAAACTTCGCTTTTGTGGATCATCGGCATCATTACTTTTTTCATGTCGGCAGCCTTGGATAACCTGACAACTTCTATCGTAATGATAGCGCTGCTGCGAAAACTGATAGGAGACAAAAAGGAACGCTGGTTTTTTGCAGGAATCGTTATTCTGGCAGCCAATTCCGGAGGTGCATGGTCGCCCATCGGAGATGTGACTACCATCATGCTGTGGATTGCCAATAAAGTTTCAGCTACCCATATCATCACAACAACTTTCTTAGCCAGCCTCGTTTCAATGATTGTCCCCATATTGATTCTTTCGTTCACAATGAAAGGCAATGTGAGCCGTCCGGAAGCGAAAGATCTCAATACTTACCGTGTCGAATTGAATCAAACCGAGCGAAACTTGGTGTTCTTTTTAGGCGTCGGCGCCTTGCTGTTTGTTCCGGTTTTCAAAACCATCACCCATCTGCCGCCTTATCTGGGTATGCTTGGCGGATTGGGCGTTCTTTGGATAGTTACGGGCTTTATGCACAAGAGACGTTCCGAAAGCGATTTGAACCGTTTATCAGTCAATAATATCTTGAGCAGAATCGATACGCCCAGTATCCTCTTTTTCCTCGGAATTCTTATGGCCGTCAATGCCTTGCAATCTTGTGGGCAGTTAGGTATGCTCTCAACTTCTCTGGATAAAATCCCCTTGGACGAACCTGGTAAATACTACCTGATTACATCCATTATCGGCGTACTTTCTTCTGTCGTGGACAACGTGCCTTTGGTCGCAGGCGCCATGGGAATGTACAACTTCCCGATTGACCATTACTTCTGGGCGTTTTTAGCGTATGCCGCCGGAACAGGCGGCAGCATCCTGATTATAGGGTCTGCTGCCGGTGTTGCCGTCATGGGGATGGAGAAAATCGATTTCATCTGGTATCTGAAAAAGATTTCATGGCTTGCATTTATCGGTTACATAGCCGGTTGTGCCACTTACATTGTGCAAGAATTCCTGCTCTTAAATTAATTTTTGATAACGAATTCTTCATTTACTTCACCACCGCCGGTTTCCGGAATGTTTTCACATTCCCCTTTGTATCATATATTTCCATGTAGATGATATAGATACCGGCGGTTAGTTTTCGTCCGGAATTACCTTGACCGTTCCAGACCAAGTTTCCCTCAGCGCCCAGCAATTCGTTGTTGGCAATGATGTTTACGCTTCTGCCGGAAGCGTCAAATACGATTGCCTTGCAACGGTATCCGGGAGCATTGAATTGATAATGAATAATATAGCTATCCGAACCGATAGTCGGGTAGGCAACGGTTATGCCCTCATCAATTCCGGTCTGACCGGAGCCTTGCGAATTGGCATATCCCGGCGTACCAAATCCACTTCCGGCCGAAGCGGAATGCCAATTGCCCGGATCATTGGACGGACGATTGAAATCGGAACGTTCCAGTGAGATACCTTTCTTATTGCTGATTCCTTCCGCATGCATTTTTTCGTCATAAGCAAATTCATCTACAATTTCTTCCGTTTGACTATTCAGCAAAACGACGCAACCGGAAGCATTTGCCAAAGAAGGCATGACGCTTAATTCGGTGAAGAAGGATTCCGGTCGACAAGAGAAAAATGAGCAGACCAAATCCCGGCTTTTCGTTACCACCAAATAATCGCCCGGATGAAACAGCAAGGGAGCTGTTGCCAAAGGATATGCCTTATTGAACGAACCGTCCGACGGTTTTCGGCTCGTGATTTGCAGAAGACGTAAATCGAACGACTTGTCCGAATGATTGTAAACCTCCACATATTCCGTGCCTCCCGTCGGCGGATTGAACAGTATTTCACCGATCAGAATTTCTCCGGGGAGAGCTGTATGCCCGGAACCAAGCAACACCTGTTTATCAGCGAGAGCGAATCCGGATAAATCCCTTACACCCGCTAATACCAATTCAATCAGTTCCCCTTGCGGCAGCGGCAAAGACAATTGGATGTCCAATTCCGTTCCTTTCGGGTCGTTGCTTTGCAAAGCGATAATCTCGTATTGCGGATCACTGATTGTATACGAATTTTTGTCCGATAAAGTCCGCCTGTCCATGGGTTTGGAAAAAGTCAACCGGAATCCGCTGTTTTCCGTAGTTTGGACAGCGGTAATTTCAGGGATTTCGGTATCCACATTGCTGTTTTTCACGGAATTTTCCCTGCCCGGCGTTCCGCCCGCCACATCGGAAGCTATCCAATTGGAAGCGGTATTGCTTTTGTTTGTCAGGTCGATACATTCCAAAGACCAACCGCCGCCTTTCTTTATGTTGTCGCGATACATCTGGTCGGAGTATTCAAACCATGCAACCAAATTTCCTGCATCGGTAGTCAACGAAAGTAACTTCCCGGTATTGGCTAAGGTGGGAAAAGATGTTACGCCGATAACACGTACATTTTCCGGAAACGCACTCACCGTCGTTGTTTTAGTCAACACAAAACAGGTATTCGGAGGGATTGTTTCATCGGGTAGTTTGTAGGAATTATCACCATAGTAATACAAGCAATTTTTCAGGTTAAAAGTTTTCTCACTCGCATTGTACAATTCGATGTATTCGGGATCACTTCCTCCAGGATTAGCCATGATCTCGCTGAAAATTATATCGCCGTACTCCGGATTTTCGGTGTTGCCTCCCGGATCGGAAGGGCCTTGCTCATCATCCCTCAGTTCACGGACTAAGAAATCGTCGAAATGGAAAGATTTGCTTCGGGTAGAAGTAAAATAACAGACAATTCCGAAATTTTTACCGCCGGTCAACAATTCCGAAACAGGGCAAGTCCCTTCTTGAACGTATTCCGGTTCATTTTCCAATTTTGAAAACAAGACTAAATCGCCGTTTTTATTCAAGGTAACTTTGATTTGCACGGCAACGGACGATTGATCCAAACGTTTGCTCAGGCCTTCGATCAGCGTCTTGTTGTTTTTCCCTTTCTGCGACAGTATCAGGCTCACATTCTTGTTGGTATAGCCTACCCGAACAAACAGCCCGTCTAATGTCCCTGTCAGATCATCTTCATCACTACACAAAAAAATCCGGACATAATTGGATGATGTCGGATTAAAATCCATTTTCAGCCAAAATTCCCAATACGCATTGGCAAAAAGACCCGAAGCGGTTCGCAATTGTGCGGGAGAACCTGTAGTAGGCGCGTTCAGTTGCAATTGCAAGGCATCATTTACCATAAACTTATCCACATCGCCCAACCATTCCACGGAACGGCTCTTTGAGGGATTGCTCTGAAAGATACCATCGCTGAAATTTTCCGAAAACTGGGAAAAAACGCAGCATGGCAATAAAAACAGCAGTAATAAACTAATTTTTTTCATACTAAAAAATGTTTTGGTTAATAATTTTATTAATTTTGCAGCCCGATAGGAAACTATCGCATTGCAGGTACAAATATAAGTATTTTTTTACAAAGAATCATAAAATATTAATTATTTTTTCAAAAACGGATAAAAATGAAAATAGCAATTGTTGGTGTAAGCGGCGCAGTAGGTCAGGAATTCCTTCGCGTATTGGCTGAGCGAAATTTCCCCACGGATGAAATCCTGCTTTTCGGCTCCTCACGGAGTGCGGGAAGTATTTATGAATTTAGAGGCAAATCAATAACAGTCAAAGAACTGCGGCACAACGATGATTTTAAGGATGTGTCCATAGCCTTTACATCGGCCGGAGCAGGGACTTCCAAAGAATATGCTGGAACCATCACGCAATACGGAGCGGTAATGATTGACAACTCCAGCGCTTTTCGCATGGACGAAGCTATTCCCTTGGTTGTGCCGGAAGTAAATGCCGAAGATGCCAAAATCCGTCCCCGCGGCATTATCGCCAATCCCAACTGCTCTACCATTCAAATGGTTGTAGCTTTAAAGCCTTTGGAAGCTATTTCCCATATCAAACGGATACATGTAGCTACTTACCAATCGGCTTCAGGCGCAGGGGCGGCCGCTATGGCGGAACTGGTCCGGCAACACGAACAAATCGCGAAAGCGGAAGAACCTACGGTGGATAAGTTTGCTTACCAGTTGGCGTTCAACGTGATTCCGCATATTGATATTTTTCTGGAAAACGGATATACCAAAGAAGAAATGAAAATGCACAACGAAACGCGAAAAATCATGCATTCCGATGTGGATGTGAGCGCTACCTGCGTTCGCGTACCGGCCTTGCGGGCACATTCCGAAGCCGTTTGGATAGAAACCGAACGGCCTATCTCAGTGGAAGAAGCAATTGCTGCGTTCACAAAAGCAGAAGGACTTATCGTTCAGGATAATCCGGCGGAAAAAATTTATCCGATGCCGCTGTTTGTCGCATCACACGACCCTGTTTATGTAGGCCGTATCCGGAAAGATATCGCCCATCCGAACGGACTCTCGTTCTGGTGCGTGGGTGACCAGATAAAGAAAGGAGCAGCGCTCAACGCTGTTCAGATCGCCGAGTACCTGATTAAGGAAAAAGAATTGTAAAACAACGAGGCGCTCAATTTTTGCTTGTCTTCATTTTAAGTACGGGACTGAAAGTGATACCTGGCTTGTATGAGGCATTCCGACGGTGTGCCTTTGAAGTTTGTTAAATTTCGTATAGCAGATTTTCTATTGTTGCGATAAATTCTTTGGCGGGTTCGATTAATGGCTTAACATCACTTTCTTCTATCAAAATCCAATCTTCATAATCACCTCTTTGCCTGAGATTAAACAAATTACCATAAAGTTTAATCATTGTTTTATCCAATTTGTTTTTTTGAACATAAGACGCCAATATGCTTTTCACACCGTTATGTGTATGCGCCAAATGACCATCATTTATCAACAATGCGCTCGCAGCGTAAAAGCAAGAATAATACAATCTATTGATTGCATTTCCCCATAAATCATTTTCAATCAATATTTTAATTTCCGAAAAAGTTCCTTTTGCTTTTTCCAATCTAAAATTTATAATTGATTTTCTTTCCTCTTCTGTTAAACCCATAGTGCGATGTGTTATTGAATTTCCATCCCTTCGCGTGTCACATTTTTATAAAAAGGGAAATTTTTCCCTTTTTCCCATTCTTCGGTTGTATAGAGGTATGTGTTAATGACGATTCCGTAGCCCCAACCGATTTCTTCAAACGGAAAGCCAAATTGATTGTAGTGATCTATAGTATGTTTTCCTTTTTGGTGTAGCAACAGCAGCAAATCCCAGTCGGAATCGGGGCGGGCGTCTCCACGTGCCTGCGAGCCAAACAGTATCAAACGCTCATTGGGTATGAGCTGGCGTTTGAGCTGGCGGATATTTTCAAGAATCTGTTGATTCATTTTCGTTTTTTGTATGTACAAAGTTAGGAAAATATTTTTATACGGCAGCCATTTTTTGTATAAAACCATAATATTCTGCGCTAATCCGCATTATCTGCGCTCGTTCGCCCTCTTAGTACATGCCGAAATTACATTGTGCTTTGCGTCATTGGCAACAAAGTGAAGCAACCCGGTATAGAACGGCTCAATTTCCGGATTGCTTCAGCCTTCAGCCTTGCTATGACGGCGACAACCGTCAAAAAAACTTCATTGCAACTGTTTCAACATTTCTTCAACCGCTTTTTCCAATTGTTGGTCTTGTCCGGTAACTAAGCGGTCGGGCGCATTGGCAATCTTAAAGTCCGGTTCCAATTGCTGGTTTTCCAGATAGCTGCCGTCTTCAATCCGATAACCTACTATCGGAATTCCGAATACCAATGTCGGGTCTTGCAAAGTTTCCCATGAAACGGTGGTCATGGTTCCCGGAACAGGCATACCGACCAATTTCCCAATATTCATGTTGCGGTAAACCCAGGGAGAACCATGTGCATTGGAATAGTTGGCTTCACCGGTAATCATGATGGAGGGTTTATCCCAACGGCGGCTCGGCATATCACAACTTTCCACGCCCCGGATAACCTGCGTAAAATATTTTTTTCCGCTGAACAGTATTTCCAAATCTTCATGCAAACGGCCGCCTCCATTGAAACGGGTATCTATCACGATGGCTTCCTTATTGTTGAACTTACCCAGTATATCGGAATATATCGAACGGAAACTCGGATCGCCCATGCTTTGGATATGCACATAGCCCAAGCGTCCGCCGGACAATCTGTCTACATCGGCCTCGCGCTGTTTCACCCAGCGTTTGTAGAGCAAATCAGTCTGAGCGCCGGAGGAAATGGGTTTAATTACTTCTTCCCAGCGTTCCTTGCTTATGGGATCGTAGAACGAAACCAAAGTCAGTTTACCGGCTTGTTTATTCAGTAGCGGAAAATAATCCTGTCCCGCAAGAATTTTCTTGCCATTGATAGCTTCCACCACATCACCTTTTTTCACCTTACTGTCTGCAATGTCAAAAGGCCCTTTTTCGAGGACTTCGTCGACCAACAAGCCGTCTTTTCCGTAATTCCACGAAAACAACAAGCCTAAGCTGGCGGTGACATCCGGATTAACGGGCTGGGGAGAGTAACGTCCTCCCGTATGCGAAGTGTTCAGTTCACCCAACAGTTCACTGAGTAATTCGGCAAAATCAAAATTATTGTTGATAAACGGCAGGAATTTGGAATAGGCTTTCTTCATCAGGTTCCAATCCGTACCATGCAGGTTTACGTTATAAAACCGTTTGAGTTCTTGTGTCCATGCATGATTGAACATGTATTCCCGCTCAGCGGCTAAATCTATGTCCATCTGGGCGGCTATTGTAATCACGTCTTTTTTGCCTCCGGCAAGCGTGATTTTTTGCGGACTTCTACCCAATAAAAACAAAGATTTTCCTTCTTTATCCAAAACCAACGAACCTCTACCGGCTCCTTTCACTTCCAATTTGGTTTCTCTTGTGCGGGTATTGATCGACCATAAATCATAATCTTTTTCAAAAGTTGCCAGATAGTACAGTTTATCGCCATCGTTCGTCAACACCGCATCGCCCATTTCGGAAGAGTTCGGGGTAAGACGCAGGATACGGTCTTCTATATTTTTTAATTCTACCACAATGTCTTTGTTGTTTTTCTTTACCGAATCTTCTTTGGCGGAAGTCTCGTTCTTATCTTTTTTATCGTCTTTTGTATCTTTCTTTTTGGCTTTTTCCTCTTCCTGCAGCAATTTATAATCGTCTTCGTTCAGGCGGAATTTGTCGTAGGCTTTCTGATTCACAAAAACAAGCATGGCGTCATCTAACGAACCCCAGGATGCATGATTCCGCATTCCATATCTTTCGGAAAGGAAAAGGATAGCATCGCCGTTTAGTACCCAACGTGGATTCCTGTCGGTGTAACCGCTGTTCGTCAGGTTGGTAACAGCGCCACCCTGTGCGCTCACCAAACCGATATCCGAATACGGTTCATGTCTGTTGGGCGAATAGACAATGGTAAACCATTTACTGTCGGGCGACCATTCGTAATCTACATCCCCCGAACTACCGGGATTTCCGGAACCGTCGGTAACCTGCCGAACTTTTTTCGTAGCGATAGTGTAAACCATCAGTTTTTTCCTGCCCTCAATGAAAGCGATTTCTTTTCCGTCAGGTGAATATTTTGGGCGTATCCGTTCTATTTCAGACGGATTGAACAAAGGTTCATCGTCAATAAGCGTGGCATTGAAGAAATAAGATTCTTCGGAGCGGTTGATTTTGGCGATATACAAACTCCATGTCCCTGTTTTTTCGGAAGCATACACCAACGATTTCCCATCAGAAGAGAAAGAGGGCGCATTGTCTTGAGCGGCGGAATTTGTAATTCGTTTGGTATATTTGTAGTCAACCGAAGAAACGAAAATCTCACCTCTCATAAGAGCTGCAACCTGTTTGCCGTCAGCAGAAACCGTTTGAACACTTGCCGTACGGCCGCTCAGTTCTTCGACAGCATTCTTTTTTTCTTCTTCCGTGATTCGGACAGACAGTTTCTTCGGCTTTCCGTTCGCTGCCTGCGTATAGATTTCGCCATCGTACCAGAAGCAAAGCGTTCCGTTGCCTGCAATCGTCAGGAAGCGCACCGGATGTGTTTTGAAATCAGTTACCTGGCTCACTTTCGAAGGATTATCCAGCGGAAAGGCATGTACATTGTAAGTACCGGAACGTTCGCTTAAAAAATAAACCGTCGAATTATCGGGACTTAATACGGGATAATTGTCTTCACCGGCATCAGAAATCAGTTCGGTAAATTTGCGAGTAGTCAAATCGTATTGCCAGATATTCCTGGTTACCGACGATTTGTGGTGCTTGCGCAAACGGTCTTCATTCCCTTTACGGTCTTGATAGACAAAACTTTTTCCATCTTTCGAAAAGAAAATATTTTCAGCAGGCGTTGCCAGGATTTGTTCCGGACGGCCTCCGGAGATGGATACCTTGTATAATTCACTCATCACGGCCGAGGGAAATGCCGCACTGACTGCGGGCGCTTGTATTTTGGCGCCGAAAACAATATTTTTCCCGTCAGGCGTAAAAGCATAAGGCGATTCGGCGCCCGAAAAAGTCGTCAAACGCAAGGCTGCACCCCCGTTGATAGAAACGATATAAATATCAAAATTCCCAAAACGGTTGCTGGCAAAAGCGATGTTCTTACCGTCAGGCGCCCAGACAGGCATATAATCATGCGCTATGTGCATCGTTAGCTGTCTGGCTTCTCCACCGGAAACAGGAACCGTGTAAATGTCTCCTTTGTAACTGAATGCAATTTGAGAACCATCGGGAGATATAGCAGGATACCTCAACCAAAGCGGACTATTATCCGCAACTAAAGCGTTTAAAGAAACAAGCAAATAAATTGCAATAAAACCGAAAATCTTCATCGTTTGTATTATTTTTAAAATTCTTAATTTTTAGTTTTTAATTTTTAATTTTTAGTTTTCAATTTTCCTTCCCAATCACCACCAGCACCTCTTCCCCCGTTCCAATGCGGTAACCGGCGGAAGAAAACAAGATGCCTCCGTTACGGGACAAATAGATTGTGAGTGGAAAGTTATCATTGAACCCGGTTAGCTGTAAGGCGCCGGTTACGGCTTGCAGTAGATTCCGTTGCTTATCAATGCCCCAAACTGCATTTTCCGGCAAACCTTTGAAGACCGAAGCATCGAAACCGTTTATTTTGTCATCCGGAACCATCAGGAGTACGCCTCCTCCCCATTCATCAAAGGCTTGTTTCACAGCCGGGAAATCCTGTAAAATATGCTTGGAAGGTTCTTTTCCGGGGTCTAACAAGCAGAGCGCCAAGCCTTTCCCTTTCGACAATTCCTTCAATGTCGATTTTGTGTTGTTCTCCAATGCCACAATCGTATTCATATCCACGATACCTTTGACAAACAATTTCCCTTCCGGCTCCGGCAAACGGATGCTAAGGGTCTGCGATTTACCGGCTTTCAGTGTAAAGTATTGCGTGTGTACCGAAACCGAACCGTCGTTGGCGCGACCCCCTGTCATCAACCGGTAATACCCTTCATCCAAATCCAGGGAACAGGGAAATTCGGCAACTGCGGGATTGTTTTCGAAATCAAGCGTTTGGAAATCTCCATCCTTAAAATAAGCCAAGGTATAATGCGAATAATACCCCGGTTTTACCACATTACTTATTGTATTTTGTACAATAAGTCTTCCTTTGGGCAGATTGGCATTAGCAGATTCTTCCGGTTCGAAAATGGCATCTGTCCAACGTCCGTTTTCAAAATATTGGGGTTTGGATGTGGCTGGCTCTATTCGGGCCGGGATGCCAAAACTTCTGCAACCGGCGACAAAAAAGATATTCCGGGAAGGACGGTCGGCTATTTGCAATTCATAAACGCCGCGCGGGGTGATTCTGCAATTGTAATAGTTTTCATCATCGTTGATACGGATATTATTTTTTATGTAGTCGATAATGTGCCCTACCCTATTCCGGGCGGCAGTCATTTCTTCTTCACCGAATTGTTGTTGGAAGTATTGTCTCCAGGGCTGTATCAATTCTGCGTCGATACGCGGCGAAAGGATGTATGGGACAATCAGGTTTTCCGGGGTTCCATCCTTGATTTGCAGGGTCTTGTCGCCCTGTAAGTGGTCGCTCAGATATTCAGCAGGCGTATCGCGCAAGTCTTTGGCGGACAGCGTAGCCAAGAATGGGAGCAGCCGCGGATTCATTTTTTCTTTGATGATGAAATTGCTGATTTCCTGCCAATTGCCTTGCGAAAGGCTCAGGTATTTTCCTGCTTCATCCGGGTTCAGTTGGTTTTGCTCCGCCAATCGGCGGCCTTGTTCTTCCTGCACAAAAGTTTGCATATAAGCGTTCCGTATCGAATCTTCGGCAGCCAGTCGCAGGGCGTTCACAGCGATTTTATCGGCAGGGGCTGCTTTCACTGTTTGTTCGGCCGGAACGTTCATTACGAATGATTCTTCATACACAGCGCCCGGTTTGCGGTCTAAACGCACGATGGTCATCTCATCGCCGGGTTCCGATTTTTTATAACCGTAGCTATCATTTTTATGCGCCCAAATCATCAAATCGCCCATTCCGGAAAGGATGGAAGTTCTGCCGTCTTTTCCGGTAGTATTGACGGATATGGGATACAGTTCGGCATAATTATAAACTTTGAATTGAACGGTAGCGCCCTCTACAGGCTGATTGTTTTCATCTACGACCTGTACTTTGACGGCCCGTGTCTCCGCATAATTTTGCAAGAGGTTGATTTTGGCATAAAGCGGCATGTCCAAGTTTTTCTCTTCCGGTCCGGTATACCATCCGAAAACATTGGTGTGCACCATCATGGCGCGCTTGGCAGGGCCGGTGAACCAAGCCATGTCTAATTCGGGTTCGGGTTCGCAGGCGCCGAGGTAATGCCATTCGCCGTCAATCCATACCTCCACCCAAGCGTGGTTGTCATCGGTATGCACCCAGCGCGGCGTATAACACTGTCGGGCGGGAATGCCTACAGCCCGAAGCGCAGCAGCCGTAAAAGTCGATTCTTCGCCGCAACGTCCCCAGGAAGTGCGTACCAAAGCCAAAGGGGCGGAAGTACGGGAATCGGTGCCCCGGTAAGTCACTTTTTCGTGGCACCAATGGTTTACTTCCAGCGCCGCATCGTACATGGACAGATTTTTCACCCGGTCTTTCAATTCATTGAAAAAAGCGATCCGGGCTGTATCCAGATACTCGTTGTTGACACGGTAAACGAGCACAAAATGGCGGAAAATAATTTCGGGAATATCTTTTCCCCATGAAAAATAATCACGTGCGAGGAAAGAAGCATCAATTTGTTGCAGGAAAAATTCACTGTCGTAATCAGCCAAATCGCACAAAGGCATGTAGGCGTACAGAAATTCGAGGGCTTCGCGTCGTTCGGTATTTAGTTTGTCGTCTTCAAAAACCGAAAACAAAACTTTACTGCGGTTTGCCGCTTCCGTTTTCCGTTTTTCAAACTGCGCGTGAACCTGATTGCGGTAAGTTTCATCCGTCAGGAAATGTTTCTCTTTTCCTATGCAGGACGTGAAAAGCAATGCGAAGCAGATGAATGCCAAGTAACCCCCAAGCACCTGAAGGGGGAGAACTGTCATTGCAGGCTTAACCCGCAATCCCCTTTTCATTCCCTTTGGCGTAAGTTTATATAAATGTTTCATATTGATTAATAATTTATAATTTTCAACATTCTTTTGATTTTCCTCGCATCGGTCGCCAACAAGCTGTATTCATCTTGCTGATGGCTCAGTCGCAGATTCCGGTAGTGCATCTTGCTCGCGACCCGGCTCCGGAATGTGCCGTGCATTTCCGTCAATGCTGTTTTCCGGATGAGTTCACCGGCATTTTCCGGCGTGATGCCGGCCCCCGGCATGATGATGATGCGTCCATCGGCTTTTTCAATCAGTTGCCGAATACTCTCCGCACCTTCCGGAGCGGTATCATAAGCGCCCGACGTCAGGATGCGTTCGCAGCCCAAGCCGATAATCGTTTCCATAGCCCGGAACAGGTCGGCGCTCCGGTCGAATGCCCGGTGAAAAGTGACACCCATCCCATAAGCGCGGGCAATTTCAACCAATTCGGCACAATGCTCCGCATCGACCGTTCCGTCCGGATGCAACAGCCCGATAACGACGCCGTCGCAACCGGTTTCGCCACAAAAACGAATATCCGATTGCATCAACTCCCGCTCCCGTTCATTGTACAAAAAATCGCCACCACGGGGACGGATAAGCACATAAAGGCTGATTTGCAAGCGTTCTCGCGCTATCCGGATTTGCGCGGGAGAAGGCGTAGTCCCTCCTTCGGACAGGTTGGCGCAAAATTCGACGCGGTCGGCTCCGGCCGATTGCGCAATCAGCGCATTCTCTAAGGAATCGACGCAAACTTCGAGCAATATTTTGTTCATTAAAAAATGTCTCTATTTTTATTGCACAAAATTAGTAATTTTTTTTTATTTTTTTGTTGGTCAATGGTGATGAGTGCATTTCACTTGACCCAAAAGTCCCGCAGGGGACTGCAAGAAGGTGGAAATAAGGGAAATCAGTATACCTCTAATTTTCTCGCTTTTTCTTACTCGCTTTTCTTCAAAAACGGTTTCGGCACCGGCGGCAAACCCACCCATTGCGCAATCTTATTGTATTCTTTTGCAATATCCTGCGCTATACTGATTCCTTTTTTGATACCTTCAACGGTTTTATGCAACTTGGAATCTTCATCAGCCAAATCTTCCAAAATGCGTTTTAGTTTGTTGAGAACGCCTTTCTTTTTCACTTCTTCCGGTGTTTGGCAGTTTTCAACACTTTCCAAGGCTTCTGCGGCTTCTTCCACTATTTCGGCGTCTTCTATATTTCCCATTCTTTTCAGGGAAGAAGCTAAATCGTTCAGGTTGCCTTGCAGGCTGATATTGCAATTCTGAAAATTAAATGTATTATGCGTTGAATTATCTATATTTTCTTCATTGGTTGTAATAGTAACATCCCCATCAATATTTGTTGATTTATCAATAAAAATACTTACTTTATCCAATAAAGTATCCGGCCTGATTGCATAATCTCTTACAGTAAGTCTTGGATCAATATCTCGCCCTAATACGTCATCATAGTGATATTTATTCTCTTGTGATAGGTTATAAAGTCTGTTTGCTGATAAAAAAAGTGGATTCTCTTGTCTTATTAAATCATCAGACTGTTCTTTCGTCGAACTAACTTTATATTGCATTTCCGGTTTATCGCTTTTGTAACTTTCAAAGATTTCATTTAGCGTTTGTCGCAAAGTGTCCAAATAAGCCGTTTTGTCGGAACCTTTTACCGAGATGCTGATCGTGCGGTCATCTTCCCGTACCAGCGCAATATCTCCCTTTCCGTTTTCCAATACTACGCCATAACGCCACACTTTGTATTCTCCATTCACTTTTTGTATATCTTCGTTACGGCGAACAATAAACCGTGAAATCGTATCGGATGGTAGGGGTTGTTCCGCTTTATAGCGCAGCATAAAACTTTCGCCTATATCGAAAACGGGTAATTCTGCCGGACGGTCTTGATGCAAGAGGTGAGGAATAATCAATTGTTGTCCTTTTTTGGTCTCAAATGCCAGTTCATACTGTTTCATCAGTTTGAAAAGAAATTTATCTTCCTTTATCGTCGGATAACGTGGATTATCTATAAATACAGTTCTGAAATCGGAGAACGCGATTTCATGCTTCTTTTTTTCATGCACCCAATTGATAATTTTATATACGCCCTGCGTAATCCATTCGGGATTTAAGACCAAGGTCTCTAATTCCGGCATCTTATCGTACCACAAACAAATCCCTAATACATGAAGATTTTTCAGTAATCCGGTTCTGTTTTCAACTCCATATTTTTGAGCGATTTCCTCAAATTTGCTGTATTCGATGCGCTCTCTGCCTTGCTTGAATAAATATTCCAATTCAGTTTTGACATTATAGTAGATAGCCGGTATTTTTTGATTGTTCCAGGATGGATTGTTGGTGATAAAATCTGCCACCTCTTTACGGAAATTTTCCAAATCCTGATTATCTTTTTTTATGGAAAAAGTATACACGCCTGCTACGGAATATTTTTCTTTCAATGAATGAATCGGAATTTCCGGCGTATGTTGGTCCCGTTTATTGATAAAAATAAATACGGGTGCATTTGCTCCGTAATTTTTTATATGGTCGAACCAGTATTCCAAACGATTCCGTTCTTCGGTACGTCCGTCATACACCAGAATATAGAGGCTGCGTTCGGAAAGAAAGAATTGATGCGCGGCATGTGTAATGGTATGTCCGGCAAAATCCCAGATATGGGCATTGATATTGTTTTCCTTTAATTTCCAAAGCGTGGTATCTACTCCGGCAGTACTTTCCGTTTCGGTAGTCATCGGTGCATCGGGATTGATTAACCGGCGAGCCAGACAGGTTTTTCCGGCTCCTTTTTCACCCAGTATAATGATGCGGGCTTCATTCAGCCTTTCCGCTCCTTTTTCCAATCCTGTTAAATAATCCGCTACGGCGGCGGCTCCCCGACTACGGATTGACTCCGGTACATTCAAGCGCATATTCAAGGTGGCTTTATCCGGTTTAAAACCGCTTTGAAAGATGGTTTCATACCAACGTCCCCAATACGCACATCCCTCGTTTTTTAAAGCAGTCTGAAACTTATCCCATAGATCGCCGTAGATGCTTTTATCATTGTTTAATTTTCTTTTGTTGTAGATGTCGTCTATGTCTTGAAGGAGGATATCCTTTAATGGAGGATAGGCGGCGGCGTAGGTGGCGGAGCCGCAGGTGGCGGTAATGCGGATAGCGGTAGTGGCAGCGCTATAGACGGCTTCGATGGCAGTGACAACATCGCCTATAGTGATATAATTGACGATACTATTGGCGGCATCACGAATACCACCAATGTCACCGATGGTAAAGATGCTGATAGATAAATCGAAACTATTCTTTGCAGTTAGGTCTAAAGCATAAAAAATTGCATACAGGTGTTTCTGCCGATCTTTTTTTTCCCAATAATTAAAATTTCCGCTGTTTCCCAGCAAAGGCAAGGCACGCATGGCACAAACCCAAGCAAATTTAACCTTATCTTCACGATTCAGTTTCTTTAATTTTTTTATTACTTGCGATTCAAATTCTTCATTATCCATAATCCAATATAAATAGTATGAAACATACCGATAATACTTACACGCAAGGGAACAAAAACCCCACGCTCCCCTCCCTTGTGGGGAGGGGCCGGGGGAGAGGTCTTCACATACAAAAACATTCCCCGCTTTGTCGGACAGCAAAACACACTGCTTTAGGTGCATTTTAAAAATCCATCCGTGCAAATTTACAATAGTTTTTTAAATTAAATGACTGTTTTTCACATTATATTTATTTTTTTTGGCAATTCTACTTGAAATCCTTTCGACAGGGCAGTGTGGTATGGTAGCAATGGCCAAACCCACCCTGTCGGAACGAAGGCAGTCGGCGAGTTAGCGATTTATGATATGAGCGGCAATGAAAGTGAATGGTGCTGTGACTTGTATAGCGCCTGTATGGTGGTATTCTAAAATTGGGTTGCATTCCGGAATATCGGAATTATTGCTTTAAAGCATTGCTGCCACTTTGCGCACCTTATTCAATTTCTCAATAAATTGGCTGTTGCATTTGGTTACAAGCATATTGTAACGCGCTTGCATTTTTAGCAAGGGTTCGGCGGGCAAATCCAATAGAGGAAAGGTAATACTAATTTTCATAATTCACAAAAAGCAAATATATTGGCTAAAACTTTTTTTGAGGTGCTATTTTTTTGTGGAATAAATCGCTTGCAGGGTAGTCTGCCCGAAAGGTAAGCGATCAGTCATGTTCGGAAGATTTTTCGGCATGTTAAGTGATTAACGATTAGCATGGGATGTCTCCACTCCGCTTCGCTCCGGTCGACATGACGACAACATATTTTGAGAGAGGGA
>JAITQA010000037.1 GCA_031289145.1 Dysgonamonadaceae bacterium
CCGTAGTCTTTGTATGCCTGTATCAAATTCTTGGGAAGTGGTGACAAATAAACTTCGGAACTGAAGCTATTGCGCGCCCTCGCATTCTTCACCTGGAAAAATCCAACCATATCTGCACCTTCGCTAAAAGCAAGGTTACGCATTAAAATTTACGAAATTGATGAAATCTTTTTAGAAAATTGTTTTGTTTATGAAAAAAAAACATATATTTGCAACTGATTTTGGTATAAGTTTGTTTATGCAACAAGAACGAATTTGTACCGTCTGAAAAGCCTGATGAGTAGGGGAAATGCAGGTACATTTTCAAGGAAGAAAACATTGTAATCAATTTAATATCAAAGTCAAATGAAAAAAATAACTATTGGAATGACAGGTGTTTTGTTCTTGTGCTGCGGAATGACATTTTCGGTTTCCGCACAATATCTGCGCTCTTCTTTTCTGTTGAGCGACCATCATTACCGCATGAAACTGAATCCGGCATTGTTACCGGGTAATGGATTTTTCGACATCCCTGTTGTGGGAAATTTTAATTTCGGAGTATCTTCTAATGCGCTTGGTTCTCAGGATATTATTGACGCATTCAGCGGAGAGGACGGCGATTTCACAAGTGATGTGCTTTATGACCGTCTCGCCGAATCAAACCGGATGAACCTTTCATTCAATACGGATGCCATTTCCACCGGTTGGTGGAAAGGCGATAACTTCTGGTCGATGAATATCGGGCTTCGTTTTGACGTCGGCGCTTGCGAGCCCAAATCAATGTTTACATTCATGCGCGATGTGAAAAACAATTCTAATGAGGACTGGGAAAATTACAGCAAAACCATTGAAAATGAAAGCCTTAATCTCAATGCTTATACGGAAATAGGTCTGGGTTACGGGCGTACTGTCAACGAAAAACTTACGGTAGGCGCTCGCTTGAAAGCCCTGCTCGGAATGGGAAACCTGAATTTGGAAGTTGACCGTATTCAAATTGAAACACAAAGATTTACGAATAGCATAAATGATCCTGAAAGTTGGGAAAATGGTGGTACTGCAAAAATCAACATTAAGGCTAAACTCGAAAGTTCACTCAGTGGTATGAACCTGACCAAGGATGAAGAGGGCGTTATCGACGGCTTCGAATACAAGGGTTTCGGAATAGCAGGTTACGGAGGCGCTATTGATTTGGGCGCGTCGTATCGCGTATTGAACAATCTGACACTTTCGGCAGCCGTTACCGACCTGGGATTTATTTCGTGGTCGAAGAACGGCACAAACATCATCTCCTCAGAAACCGAACGTTATTATACAAAAGAAAATTATCAGGAATTTCTTGACGCCATCGAAGGCTCGGAATTGATCAACTACGATTTGTTCGGATTTCAGCATGAGGATCAGACAAAATCGCGCACTACTTCTTTGTATTCGACCATCGCTGTCGGTGCGGAATATTCGTTTGTTAACGATATTTTTGCAGTTGGGCTACTTTCGACCACTTGGATGCTCAAACCTGAAACGCTGACCGAATTGACCATAAACGGCGCAATCCGCCCTGTTAGTTGGTTTAATATGGCGCTCAGTTATTCCCTGATACAGAATGGAGGCAGTACTTTCGGAGCGGCAGTGAAACTGGGTCCGTTGTTTGCAGGCACTGATTATATGTATCTCGGCGAAAACACCAAAGCAGCCAATGTCTTTGTGGGAATAACCGTACCGCTGGGCAAAAAGAAGAAAGGGTAATGTCATATTTTTGCAAAAAGAGGGGTTGTTTTTCAGATACTTTTTGTACTTTTGCCGGGAAAATTCATTTTATTGTTAAAAGGTATGTATAAGCCCAGTATTTTTTTCGTATTCTTTTTATTTTCTTTTTCTCTTATTTTTGCACAACAGGCAAAAACAACCGATAGTCCCCTTTTGAAAGAGTGGCAAGACGTATCCATCACCCACGTGAATCGCATGCCGATGCGTGCAAGCGCTTTTGCCTTTGAAAGCCAAACTTTGGCTGAGGTGAATAAAAAAGACCAATCCGCTTATTTCCAATCGCTCAACGGCATTTGGAAGTTCAAGTGGGTGGAAAATCCCTCCCTGCGTCCCGTCCGTTTTTTCGAAGATTCGGTTGATGTATCCGCCTGGGATAATTTCCCGGTTCCCGCCAATTGGGAATTTAACAATACCGGTAAAACCTACGGCTACCCTATTTACGTAAACCATCCGCACGAATTTGGCGTCCGTCATCCCGACCCCGGTAAATTAGTGGAAAACATTCCTTCCGACTACAATCCGGTCGGTTCTTACCGCCGTACATTTACCCTGCCACCATCTTGGGACGGACGTGAAGTCTTTATCCACCTGGGAGCGGTAAAGTCTGCCTTTTATATTTGGATCAACGGTCAATTCGTGGGTTATAGCGAAGATTCGAAATTGGAAGCCGAATTTGACATTACCTCTTATTTGCGCCAAGGCGAAAATACCGTATCACTCGAAGTATACCGCTGGAGTATAGGCAGTTATCTGGAGTGCCAGGATTTCTGGCGCATTTCCGGTATCGAGCGCGATGTGTATCTGTATTCAACACCCAAAATAGATATTCGCGACTTCAAAGTCATCAGTAAATTAGATGATAACTACAAAAACGGCATTTTCAACCTGTCGGTAGAAATTGACAATTATACGCTGAAAAAGAACGAAACGGCATACGCTCCGGTTCAGGTGAATGTGCGGTTGATGGATGTAGAAGGGAATAAAGCGCTTGACCTTCAAGGCAACAGTTCCGCTTCTACTCAAAAAGCATCGCTGACTTTCGAAGCCCGGATTCCAAACGTTAAAGCCTGGTCGGCTGAAATACCGAATTTATACACCTTATATATCAGCTTGCAGGATGCCGGAGGCAAAACCTTGGAAGTGATACCTGTACGGGTAGGATTTCGTACAGTCGAAATCAAAAACGCCCAAGTATTGGTCAATGGACAGCCCGTTTATATCAAAGGCGTGAATCGCCACGAACACAGCCCATTGACAGCACATGTCCTCTCTGAAGCCGATATGCGTAAAGATATGGAACTGATGAAACAGCTGAATATCAATGCCGTAAGAATGTCACATTATCCGAACCATCCTTTGTTTTATGACTTGTGCGATGAATACGGTCTCTATGTTTGTGATGAAGCCAACATCGAATCGCACGGCATGGGCTACAACCTGAATCGTACCTTGGGCAATGATTATCGTTTCCTGAAAGCGCATATTGATCGGGTGATGCGGATGTACGAACGTGACAAGAATCATCCCAGCGTCACTTTCTGGTCTTTGGGAAATGAAGCCGGCAACGGTTATAACTTTTACAATGCATACATGAGCTTGAAAAAAGCGGATTCAACCCGTCCGGTACAGTATGAACGCGCCGTTAATGAATGGAATACGGATATTTATGTTCCCCAATATCCCGATCCGGAAGGTTTTCGCCGGTATGCTGAAGCCCGCGCCGACCGCCCGATGATTTCATCAGAATATGCGCATGCCATGGGCAATAGCCTGGGTAATTTCAAAGAATATTGGGAAGTTATCGAAAACCCGGAATATCCGACTTTGCAAGGTGGATTTATCTGGGATTGGATTGATCAGGGATTGCAGGTAACCCGCAACGGTAAAACATTTTATG
Organism: Dysgonamonadaceae bacterium; assembly: GCA_031289145.1. Lineage (GTDB taxonomy): Bacteria > Bacteroidota > Bacteroidia > Bacteroidales > Azobacteroidaceae > Azobacteroides. The sequence continues at coordinate 3,641 of JAITQA010000037.1, forward strand.
CCTACGGTGGAGATTTCGAACCGGAAGCGGTCTTCGAAGGGAAAGGCAATGACCGTAACTTTTTGATGAACGGCGTTATCAATTCAGGCAGAATTTTTCAACCCGGCGCTTACGAGGTGAAAAAAGTCTATCAAAACGTGGAAACGCAACTGTCGGATAAATCCGCTTATGAAATAACCGTTAAGAATAAATATTTTTTCCGCGATTTGAACAATTATTATTTAACATGGGAATTGATGGAAAATGGGAAAACGGTTCAATCGGGTGAAATAGAAACGCTTCGCCCGGCTCCTCAACAAACGGAAAAACTGAAACTGCCGATTACCTATACCTGTCAGCCGGAAAAAGAATATTTCCTGAATGTTTACTATAAACTGAAATCGTCCGAACCTTTTTTGGCGAAGGATTATACGATTGCCAACGAACAATTTGCTTTATCCGTTTACAAATCTCCCGTGTTTACTTTATCACAAACGCCGCTCAAAGTGACTCAAACGCCTACCGAATGGACGGGAAGCGGTAAGAATTTCTCCGTAACATTGGATTTGGAACGCGGATTAATTAAAAATTATAAATACAAGGGGCAAACCCTGATCAACAGCGGAGCGCAAGTGAATTTCTGGCGTCCGATGACTGACAATGACCATGGAGCCGGTTCAAACAGGAGTCTTCGCGTCTGGCACGATGTCGGTAAAACCGAACCTGCCGACGTAAAAATCACGCGGGAAGGAGAAGCCTATCGGATTATTGCCGAAAAAACAATACTCAACGGAGATGCCAAACTTACTCAGACATATACCATAGATGGAAACGGTGTAATGGTTGTCGAAAATTGTTTCGACAAAATAAAAGGCGATTATCCGATGATGCCCAAATTCGGTACGGGATGGGTTATTCCAAAGCAGTATGACAACTTGACTTACTATGGTCGTGGACCTTGGGAAAATTATATCGACCGCAATTCGGCAGCCTTTATAGCTTGTTACAAAAGTACGGTGGAAGAACAGTTTTTTCCTTATGGACGTCCACAGGAAACGGGCAACAAAACGGATGTAAGATGGTTGTCCTTGACCGATAAAAAAGGAAAGGGATTGAAAATTACGGGCGATATGCCGGTGGAATTTTCAGCCTTGAATTTCTCCATTGACGATTTAGACCCTGAACAGGAACGGAAACAATACCATGCCGGCGAATTGGAAAAACGCAACGAGATTTATCTCAATGTGGATTACCGGCAAATGGGAGTTGCCGGTATCGACAGTTGGTATGCTCTTCCTTTGGAGAAATACCGGCTGAATGGCGACAGCTATCGCTATACTTACACAATTCAACCGGTTGAACTTTAAAAACTTTGGGATTCATACCAATATGTCGTCTAAACAGATTAGAAAAATGGCTTAAATTCGAGAATCCAAGCGAATAGCCTACATCCGACACAGAAAGGTTCTTGTTGTTTTTGAGCAGTGATGCAGCTTCAATCATGCGGGCAGACGAATAGTAATTATAGATGCTGTCTCCAAATATTTTTTTGAATAATAACTTCATTTTCGTTTCACTCATTCCAATTGCACAAGCCAGTTTTGAAAGAACAGGAGGAATACTAAGGTCTTTCAATATCATTTTCTCAATCCTGAGAATCCTTTCTATATCAGCATTATTTATCGGTATAGTGTTATATGTTTTACGTTTGGAAAATAAAGTGAAAAAATGATACAGCAATTCCATTGCTTTCGTTTTATAATAGAGTTTTTCCAATTTACCATAATCCGTTTTTTTTGCAAGGTCTATTATAATACTATTCATTTCAAACGAAATAGTTTCCTGATACAAAAAAGGACTGTTCGAATCGCTTAAAAAAGAGATAAATTCCTCATTGTTATGATTAAATTCAGCTAAAGAAAAAAGTATATCTTTTCGTATTCTTATAATAACATTATATACGGCTATGCCCGGTTCTAAAAAATCTTCAATATCAACAGCTTCATTCAACACCTGAACGTTTGACAAATATTTTTTATCCGAATCAACATAATTTACAAACCGGAATGTCAGTAAATTATTCGACTTGGTTTCCGGGATACGTTTTAAAACCAACGGTTCATTAAGATAATTATACACATGAACTACAATATAAAAACCCTCATTGATTTCTACTTTTTTCAGGAATCCGTCACCTAAATACGACGGTATTTTTACAACGCTGTTGTTTATGTCCAGCTTGAATTTTCGTGCAAATTCTTCATAAAACCCTAACCCCGAGGAGGTTGAATATTCTATAACTCCCATATCTTAAAAGCATTTATTACAAAGATAAGCAAAAAAGTCGGATAGAGGTACAAATCGGTCGGATAACGCTAAAACAACCGTTTCAGACTTTGTAACTTTGTGCTTAATTTAATTCTATAATATATGAATTCGAAAAAAAATAAGTGGTTAACTACCTCGTTAAAAGTTAGTTTGTATGTAATTTTAGCTACAGGAACAGTCTTTGCACTGGCAATCTACGGTATAATACCTCCTGTTTTAGTTAATGGGGCAAAAATATTGATAGCATTGCACAAAATATTGGGATATATTTTCTTGGGACTGATACTATGCCATGCTTTATCTTACCGGAAATGGTACAAAGTATGGTTTTCCGGTAAAAT
>JAITQA010000057.1 GCA_031289145.1 Dysgonamonadaceae bacterium
TGTACGATGAAAAGGATGTTTTCGGAGGAAGGAAACTTCAACGACGGCGATTTTCTGCAATTGGGTTTTGCCGGACATCAACCCGGTTTGGCAGACGGATACACCAATAACGGCAGCCTCTACCTGACGTCGGAAGTGTTTCTGCCCTTGGGTTTACCTGCCAATCATTCGTTCTGGACTTCCGAAGCGCAGGATTGGACAAGCAAAAAAGCGTGGAATGGAGCAAAATTCCCTAAAGACCATGCAATAAGAGAATAAAAATATCTAATAAAGAAAAAGAAAAATATGAAACAGTTATTTTCATTAGAAAGAAAAATCGCCTTGGTAACAGGTGCATCTTACGGTATCGGATTTGCCATTGCATCGGCATTTGCCAAAGCGGGAGCAACGATTGTATTCAACGACTTGACGCGGGAATTTGTGGATAAGGGTCTTGCCGCCTACAACGAAGCCGGAATCAAGGCTCATGGTTATATCTGCGATGTAACCGATGAAGAACAAGTCAATTCGATGGTTGCAAAGATTGAAAAAGAAGTTGGTATCATCGACATTTTAGTCAATAATGCAGGGATTATCAAACGTATTCCGATGATTGAAATGTTGGCGGTTGAATTTCGGCAAGTGATTGATGTAGATTTGAATGCTCCTTTTATCGTTTCCAAAGCCGTCATACCGTCCATGATTAAGAAAGGCGGCGGAAAAATCATCAATATCTGTTCGATGATGAGTGAACTCGGTCGCGAAACAGTTTCTGCTTATGCTGCCGCCAAAGGCGGGCTGAAAATGCTTACCCGCAACATCGCTTCGGAATACGGCGCATACAATATCCAATGTAACGGTATCGGACCCGGATATATTGCCACGCCGCAAACAGCGCCGCTTCGCGAAAAACAACCGGATGGTTCTCCACATCCGTTCGATTCGTTTATTATTGCAAAAACTCCCGCTGCCCGTTGGGGTTACACAAGTGATTTGGAAGGTCCGGCAATATTCCTTGCATCGGAAGCATCAAATTTTGTCAACGGACATATTCTGTATGTCGATGGTGGAATATTGGCTTATATTGGAAAACAACCTTAAATATATTATAGCATAGAAATTGATTATTATTCACAATATTAAATACATAAAATAATGATAATAAATTTGAAATTTAAGCAAAGGTTTGTCGATTTGAAAACTCGCAACCGCCAAAGCCGAATCAATACGATTTTCCAACAAGTTATTGGGAATTTCCAAGAAAGAGGAATCATGTATAAAAAATACTTTTTACTTTCCCTTCTTGTTTTGACATGTTCAGTGCTTTCTGTTTCGGCGCAGAACCATTTGCAAGAATCGCTCAAAGCAGGAAATTCGGATGTTCCTGTGGGTTACCGTCTGGTTTGGAGCGACGAATTTGATTACGAAGGTCAGCCCGACCCTGCCGTATGGAATCACGAACAGGGTTTTGTCAGGAACAACGAATTACAGTGGTATCAACCTCAAAATGCTACAGTATCGGGCGGCGTACTTGTCATAACCGGCAAAAAGGAAAGTGTTTCCAACCCGAAGTATGAAGCGGCGAGCGGCGACTGGCGGCGTAACAGGCAATTTGCCGAATACGCCTCGTCATGTATCAAAACGGCAGGTAAAAAGGAATTTCTGTACGGACGATTTGAAATCCGTGCGAAAATACCCACCGCTTCCGGCTCCTGGCCCGCTATCTGGACGCTGGGGAAATCCATGCCCTGGCCCTCCAACGGCGAAATCGACATCATGGAATATTACCGTATCAAAGAGATTCCGCATATTTTAGCAAATACGGCGTGGGGAACAGACAAGCCGAACAATGCCAAATGGAATACGCAAACCGTTCCATTTTCACATTTTACGGACAAAGCCCCCGACTGGACGGACAAATTCCACATCTGGCGAATGGATTGGGACGAAGAAGCCATCCGACTGTATTTAGATGATGAATTATTGAACGAAACATGGTTGCGAGATACGCAAAACGGCGCTGTCGGCAATTATACAAACCCGTTCAAACAACCGCATTATATCTTGCTCAATCTGGCAATAGGCGGCGACCATGGCGGAACACCTGATGATGCAGCTTTTCCGCTGAAATATGAAATTGATTATGTAAGAGTATATCAAACGGAACTGTGATTTTAATATGATTTAATTGATTTAATATGATGATTAAAACAACAGATTTATCCTTCAAAATTGTTTTAAGAAATATAGTTATGAATTTAATAAGTAACAACAATATACAAATGAGAAAAATATGTTTTAGTTTAGGGTTGATTTTCGCCTTGTTTGGCGTTCACGCCCAATCTCCCGAATGGGAAAACCCCGAAATCTTCGGGATTAACAAGGAACCGGCGCGTGCTACCGCTTTGCCGTACAGTAACGAACAACAAGCTGTTAGCGATGATTATTCCGCCTCGCCTTACTACCTGTCTTTAGATGGTACGTGGAAGTTCAATTGGCACAAAAAGCCCGCCGATAAACCCGAAGGCTTTTATCGGGAAGGATATGACGTAAGCAAATGGGACGAAATCCAAGTTCCCGGCAATTGGGAATTGCAGGGTTATGGCGTTCCTATTTATACGAATATCACCTATCCGCATCCCAAAAATCCGCCGTACATCGACCATAACGACAATCCGGTCGGATGTTATGTCCGCGAGTTTGCTATTCCGCAAGATTGGGATGGTCGCCGTGTGTATCTGCATTTCGAGAGCGGATTGACGGCAATGTATATTTGGATAAACGGACAACAAGCGGGTTACAGTCAGGTAACAAAAAGCCCTTCCGAGTTCGATATTACGCCTTACATCAGACAGGGCAACAATACGATAGCTATCGAAGGCTACCGCTGGAGCGACGGCTCGTATCTCGAAGACCAGGATTTCTGGCGTTTGTCGGGATTCGACCGCAGCATTTACTTATACAGCACGGCGCAAATCCGTATCCGCGATTTCTTTGCCAAAGGCGATTTGGATGCAGCATACAAAAACGGTCTTTTCTCGTTAGATTTGACTGTAACGAATTACAGTAATCAG
>JAITQA010000106.1 GCA_031289145.1 Dysgonamonadaceae bacterium
TACCGGCATAATTTTCTTCCGGGCTGAAATCTAATGCGATAAGCAATTTTTTATAATCCATAATATGCTATTTTTTTCAGGGCAAAGTTAGGAAATAAATTCCATAGTTAATAAAAAAACAAATTGTTGTGACTAAATCTTCATCGTTATATCCAACCGTCGCATGGTTATCCAACGATGGCTTCGTTGGATATAACTTTCTGCTAAAAGATATTTCTTGCTCTGCTAAAAAATTTCTGTTCATCAATATTTTGCAACTGCGTTCGTCAGTTTTGTTTTCATAAAGTCGGCAAGATATTTTGGCTCCAGAATCTGTATTCCATCGGCAAATCCGAAAAACTCCCGGTGTAATTCCTGATTGATGACCACATTAATTTCAAAAACAGCGCTTCCGTCATTCAGACATTCTATTAACTGTTGGCTTTTATGAATCGGTTTTGTCTGAATATAAGGAACATCGTATGCACTTGCCTTAAAACGGACTTTTTCTGTCCGGGAATTAAGATTTTTGGTAACGCCGAGCAAATCATCGAAAAACGTTGCAGGGTCGAAAAATGTATTTTCCAAAAACTGTTCATTTTCTACAATTTCAAGATTATGGATTCGGTCAAGAGCCAGATTTCGCAAAGTTTTATCCCGTTTCATAATTCCGAAAACAAACCAGCGATTCCGATATTCTTTCAATAAATAAGGATAAAAGATTATTGAATTTGCAGAATGAGCTTTAAATGAGCGATATTCCACTAATAAAGTATTTTTGTTAATAATCGCATAATATATTGTATCCAGATATTCAAGACCTTTCAGATTTTCGTTTTTTTCGAAATCAATCACCGGAACAGTTTTTTGTTTGACAGAAGTGATATGATCTTCCAATCGGCTCACAATATCCGTCATATTAGAGAAATAGGAAAAATTTTTGAACTGTCCAAGCACTTCGACGGCTTCCGACATCACTTTCAAATCCTGCTCGGTCAGCGGGGTGTTGGTGATGCTATAATCCTTGTCGTCATACATATAGTATTTATTGTCGTAAACGATAATCGGCGCGTTATAACCCAATTTTTCACTGCGCATCATTTGGATATCCAGCTGAACAGTCCGTTTACTGATACCTTTATCTATCCCTTCAAATTCGTATAACGCATCCGAACAGGCTTCGACCAAATCGTCCAATGTCCACTGCCGAAACCGGTTTTGCAGACAATTATCAATGGTTTTGTAACGTATAAGAGCATTTCTGTTTGCAGGCATAAAAAATATTTTAATTTTTTTTAATCTGTTTATCAATTAATTATTACAAATTTTTGGCAAAGGTAAAAAATATTTTTCACTACGCAAAAAGATTGCGTACCTGCATAAGTATCTTTGCATTGTCAAACATATTGTCAAACATATTGTCAAACAATTTAAAAGTATCGTTATGAAATTTAATTTAACAAACAAAGGAAACAACAAGACGGTGAATTGCGAAGGAGCGGACGCATATAGGTTATCACCTGAATGGCAATTATATACAGCTGCCGTTACCTCTTCGTTGAGCGATAAATTTTACGAAAGCGCTCAAACACGAATCGAAACAATACGTGAATTGGTATCGAAATGTAATCCGCTGTTTATAGCGCAATTGGCAATTTACACACGTCAAAAAATGAACTTGCGTTCCATCCCTTTAGTCTTGGCTGTAGAATTGACAAAAGTACATCATGGAGATTCGACAGTGTGCAAAATGGTTTCGCAAATCGTACAGCGAGCAGATGAAATCACCGAGTTATTAGCTTATTATCAATTAGCTAACAAAAGAACGGATGTTAAAAAACTGAATCGTTTGTCGAAACAATTGCAAAACGGATTGCAGGAAGCATTCAACCGGTTTGACGAATATCAATTCGCTAAATATAACCGTGATACGGAAATAAAACTGCGCGACGCTCTGTTTCTTGTACATCCGAAAGCAAAAGATGAAAATCAGCAGGCGATATTCAACAAAATCGTTGATAATAAGCTGGAAACGCCTTATACTTGGGAAACTGAGCTATCGGCGCTGGGACAAAACTCATTTGCATCCGAACAGGAAAAAGAGGCTGCATTTCGCGCCAAATGGGAAGAATTGATAGACAGCGGAAAAGTAGGTTATATGGCGTTAATGAGGAACTTGCGTAATATTTTGGATGCCGGCGTTTCGAAAGAACATATTGCAAAAGTCTGCGAAACTTTGTCCTCGCCCGAAGCTGTTCGACGTTCTAAACAATTGCCTTTCCGGTTTTTAGCCGCTTATCGCGAAATATCGAAAGTCGTTTCCATTCATGCAGGACAAATTATGGGCGCATTGGAACAGGCAGTCAGCGTTTCTGCCGAAAATATTAAAGGTTTCGATGCAAACACCAGTGTATGTATAGCTTGCGACGTATCCGGCTCGATGCAAACGCCGATATCTCCAAAAAGCAAAATATTGTCCTACGATATTGGTTTGATGTTGGCAATGTTGTTGAAATCACGCTGTTCGACTGCTATTACCGGAATGTTTGGCGACAAATGGAAGGTGATAAATGTTCCGACGCAAGGCATATTGTCCAACGTCGATACGTTCTATCGTCGTGAAGGCGAGGTAGGTTATGCCACAAACGGCTATCTGGTGATTGACGACCTTATCAAACGAAAACAACTGATAGATAAGGTGATGATGTTTACCGACTGCCAAATGTGGGATACCGGTCATACGAAAAATATCGCTCAGGTTTGGAATCAGTACAAAAAAATATCGCCGGAAAGCAAACTGTATCTCTTTGACCTTGCGGGACATGGAAATACGCCTTTGGATATCAGTCGCAGAGACGTGTATCTGATTGCAGGCTGGTCGGACAAAGTGTTTGACATCATCGCCGCTATTGACGAAGGAGGCGATGCTTTGGACGAAATCCGGAAAATAGTTTTGTAATTGAATTTTTTGTACTAATTTTGTATCGTCAAAATAAAGTTCTTTGAGATAAATAATAAAAGCAAGTGCCGTAGAAAAGAGATACTTCGGGTCGCAGGTTCGAATCCTGCCATCTTTCGGGATGTAGCTCAATTGGTTAGAGCAGAACATACAAACAATCTTTTTTCGCTTGTTGCCTTGCTTTTTTTCAAAATATTGTGAATGCCGTAGATTAGGGTTACTTCGTTCTTGTTTAACGCTTTGTCCGAAAGGACATTTCCGTACCCTTATCGCCTGTTGCTTCACAATTTTCTCTATGAGATGCCGTAGAAAAGAGTTACTTCGTGTGGTCATCGCAAGTTCGAGTCTTGCCATAAACAGCAATGTTTGTGAGTCTTTTTTCGCCAATTGCTCTCATTTTTTTTAAAATAATACACAGAATGCCGTAGAAAATAGTTACTTCGGTACCATTTAGGGGAGGAATAGCGAGGTCGTAAATCCGGCGAGGCTATCCGGTTCGATTCCGGCATGCCATGCCCCGCGCTTTTTTCGCTTGTCGCTTCTGTTTTTATA
>JAITQA010000154.1 GCA_031289145.1 Dysgonamonadaceae bacterium
TATTTTGCCGTCATTGCGAAGCCGACGGCTGAAGCAATCTAATTACTACATCTCTTTCTCCGGATTGCTTCGGGCTTCGCCCTCGCAATGACGATACGACGTTTTTAGTTTACTTAACACTAATTTTTTCTAACAAAACAACCTCAGTAGCAAAAAATATGCAGAAAAATTTCATCCGGTTTGAACACCTTATCTACAGGACGATATTTTATTAGCCGCAGTATGTTTTGGTTAATAAAGAGACTGACTAACTCAATAGACAGTCTCTCTTTTTTTAAAAAGTCGATTTTTGCAATATGATTATCGATTTTGCCTATTGACAATTATTTCCTTTTTTTTGAATCTTTGTAGCACAAAAATACAGACATTTATTTTATTCACAAATATAATACCATGCGTAATCATCAAAAATTGGGAAACTCCGACATCCTTGTATCTTCCATGACGGTTGGATGCTGGGCGTTCGGCGGCGGCGAATACTGGGGCGAACAATCCCGGAAAGATGTCGATAATGTTGTGCACACAGCACTTGATCTGGGCGTTAACACTTTCGATACGGCGGAAATGTACAACGACGGCGAAAGCGAACGTTCATTGGGTAAAGCGCTTAAAGGACGCAGGGAACAGGCGGTCGTCATCTCGAAAATCGGGCCGTCCAACTGTCGGCAGGTACGCAAACATTGCATCGAAAGCCTGAAACGATTAGATACCGACTATTTAGACAGCTATATGCTTCACTGGCCTATCAACAAATTAGCTGTCGAACATTTTACCTCCGACATAAATATCATTGCCGCGCCACCCACCATCGAAGAGGCTTACGCCCAACTCGAAGACCTGAAGAAAGAAGGTCTTATCCGTTCTATCGGCATGAGCAACTTCGGACGGACACAGATGGAGGAGGTTATCGCCACCGGCGTGCAAATAGATGTCAACGAAATGCCGTACAACATTGTTTCCCGCGCCATTGAAGTTGAAATTGCACCTTATTGTATGAAAAACAATATCAGCATCATCGGCTCGATGGGATTACAGCAAGGTCTGTTGGCAGGAATCTATAAAACGGTTGAAGAGGTACCACCGCATCAGGCACATTCAAGGCATTATTCCCAGGAACGCGGGAAAGGTACTGCAAGGCATTATGAAGCTGGGGTTGAAAAGGAATTGTTTGAAGTCGTTAATCAACTGAAAATAATAGCCGACGACCTGCATATTTCCATAGCGCAATTGTCCATAGCATGGATTCTTAAAAAACCGTTCATGGTTTCCACCCTGATCGGTTCACGTAATGTTGACGAATTGAAAATGAATGTAGACGCCTGTTCTCTGAAAATCTCTGATGAAACGGAACAGTTGATAGATAAAATCAGTCAACCGGTACTTGATCTGTTGGGCAACAGTCCCGATTATTATGAACACAGTTCCAAAAGTCGCATTTTTTAAACACTAAACATTAAACATTAATATTTATATATAGCATGTTAAAAGGAATCAACCCGCTTATATCGCCCGAATTGCTGAAAATACTTTCGGAAATGGGACATGGCGATGAAATCGTTTTCGGCGATAGTAATTTCCCCGCCGCCGCACTTGCGCAACGCTTGGTCCGCGCCGACGGCTTAAGTATCACCGGACTGCTGGAAGCCATCCTGCCTCTTTTTCCGCTGGACTATGCCGTTGATTATGCTGCTGTATCAATGGAATACCGGTCGTCGAAGGAGCCGGTTGTGTGGAGTCAATACAAGGCATTGATAGGAAACCAGCCCGAAGGCGATAAACCTTTTTTGACTTTGTCCAAGCCTGCGTTTTATGCACGGGCAAGCAAAGCCTATTGTGTCGTAGCAACCGGAGAAAGCGAAAGTTTCGCCAATCTTATTCTCCGAAAAGGAATAGTTAGGTAAAAACTAAAAGGTAAAAAGATGAAGATAGATAAATTAGAGTTGTTTAAGATACCGCCACGGTGGTTGTTTTTGAAAATCACTACCGACGACGGTTTTGTCGGTTGGGGGGAACCGGTGGTGGAAGGGCGTGCCGATACGGTCGAAGCCGCAGTGAAAGAATTGTCGTCTTACCTGATAGGAAAAGACGCTTCCCGGATTGAAGATATTTGGCAGATCTTGTACCGCGGCGGTTTTTATCGCGGCGGACCTGTCCTGACGAGCGCTATTTCCGGTATCGACGAAGCCTTGTGGGACATCAAAGGAAAAGTGACCGGATTGCCCATACACGATTTGCTGGGCGGTGCGGTGCGCGATAAAATCATGATTTACCAGTGGATAGGCGGCGACCGTCCCGCGGACGTCATCGAAGCTGCAAAAGAAAAACAAAAAGCCGGAATGAAAGCCGTCAAAATGAACGGCACGGAAGATTTGGAATGGATTGACGACTTTTCCAAAATAGATGAAGTGGTAGAGCGGGTTGCCGGTATACGGGAAGCCTGCGGAAAAAATTTCGGTATCGGCATTGATTTCCATGGGCGCGTCCACAAAACAATGGCGAAAGTGTTGATGAAAGAACTGGAAGTGTATCGCCCTTTGTTTATCGAAGAACCGGTTTTAGCCGAAAACGGCGAATACTTCAAGATGCTGTCCGAACTGGTATCCACACCAATTGCTACCGGTGAACGACATTACACGCGCTGGGATTTCAAACGCCTTTTTGAACAGAAAGCAGTCGATATTATCCAACCCGATGTGAGCCACGCCGGAGGAATTACCGAATGTAAGAAAATCGCTTCGATGGCGGAAGCTTACGACATATCCCTTGCGCCGCATTGTCCACTCGGACCTATCGCCTTTGCCGCCTGCCTGCAATTGGATTTCAATTGCGTAAACGCTTTCATCCAGGAAACCAGCGCCGGTATCCATTACAATGTGGGCGCCGACTTGCTCGACTATATGAACAATCCTGAAGTGTTCGACTTTAAGAACGGATACATTGATGTTTTCACGGGACCGGGATTGGGAATAGATGTGAACGAAGAAAAAGTGCGCGAAATGGCGAAAATCGGACATAACTGGAAAAATCCGCTTTGGCGTACTGCTTCGGGAATTGTTGCGGAATGGTAAGGGGAAACTAAAAAACTAAAAGGTAAAAAAATGGGGAAGATGATGGAGATATTGAAAGTATTTAAAGAGAAACTGAAAAAAGGGGAGGCGGTTTATGGGCCTTTTATGAAAACAGGGGATGCTGCTTTTGTTGAATGTGCCGGTCATGCGGGATTTGATTTTGCTATCCTCGACATGGAACACGGGCCGGTCGATTTTTTCCATCTGCAAAATCTGATTCGCGGCGCGGAGGCAACAGGCATCCTTCCTGTCGTGCGCACATACAATTCTTCGGAAACCGCTATCAGCAAGGCGCTGGACTTGGGCGCCAAAGGTGTTCAGGTGCCACAGATACAATCGGTGGAAGAAGCCCGCGAGGTAGTGAAAGCCGCTAAATATTTCCCGAAAGGCGAACGGGGCGTTTGCCGTTTTGTAAGGGCTGCCGGTTATGCTTCTACGCCACGCAACGAATACTTCGCACAGGCGAACGAGGCGCTGGTTATCTTGCAGGTGGAAGGGAAACAAGTGTTGAATCATTTAGACAGCATCCTGCGCGTAGAAGGATTAGATATCCTCTTTATCGGACCTTACGACCTGTCGCAATCGCTGGGTGTTCCCGGACAGGTTTCGCATCCAGATGTGATAGCCGCCATCCGGAAAATCACGGAACAAGCTAAACAAGCGGGCGTGGTAACCGGCGTCTTCTGCGATACTTTTGAAGCCGCCGCCTTGTGGCGAAATGCCGGCATTCAGTACCTTTCATATTCGGTGGACGTGGGCGTCTTTACAGAAGCTTGCACGCATATCGTTAATCAACTTAAATCTCAATAAAATATGAATAACACCATGAATCATACAAGTAATAAAGCAAAACTGATTGCGCCGGGATATGTCTTCACATTTGCATTGGTCACTTTCCTGTTTTTCTTGTGGGCTTTACCCAATGTGTTGAATGATGTGCTAATCAAGCAGTTCCAGAAATCGCTGGAATTGACCCGTTTTGAAGCGGGTCTGATACAGACGGCTATCAAGCTGGGGTATTTCTGCCTTGCCATACCCGCCGGGCTGTTTATGCAACGGTTCGGGTACAAATCCGGGATTATCACAGGATTGCTGTTCTTTTCCGCGGGATGTTTTTTGTTTTACCCTGCCGCCGGTTCGGGTATTTATTTCGTGTTCCTGAGTGGAATATTTGTGATTGGCAGCGGGCTTTCTTTTCTCGAACTGGGAGCCAACAGTTTCATCACCTCGCTGGGCGATCCGTCTACTTCGGCTCGCCGACTGAATCTGGCACAATCGTTCAATCCCATCGGGGGCATTACAGGCGTAACGCTGGGTACGCTGTTCATCTTCTCGGGTAATGAACCGACTAAAGAACAAATTGCCACGATGAAAGCCCAAATTACGTCCACCGGTAACGCCTACGCCGATTTCCTGCAAACAGAAAACAGCCGCGTATGGCCTACCTATATCATCATTGGAATTATTGTGCTGGTTGTCGCCTTCCTGATTTTCAAAACGAAATTCCCGAAGGTTGAAAGCGCCGAGAAAGAAGTCGGGCAAAAAGGTAGTTTTAGGTCTTTATTCCGGTATCCTCACTGGTACGGAGCCATTATTTCACAGTTCTTTTATCTCGGCGCACAACTCGGCACGTGGAGTTACCTGATTCTCTATGTGCAAGAAAACAGCCCGCTGGCCGAAAAACAAGCCGGTGGATTATTAGTCGTCAATATGATTGTTTTCATGGCGGGGCGCTTCTTTTCTACCTGGCTAATGAAATGGGTGCAGGCAACCAAATTGATGGGTATCTATGCGCTGGTCAATATCGGACTGGCAGTCATAGTGATACTCGGTTCCGAATGGGCATCGTGGACAGGGATACACGCCGTTTCCTATTGGATAGGTATCGTAGCCATGATAAGCACAACTTTCTTCATGTCGCTGATTTACCCGACTAATTTTGCTTCCGGTGTGAAAGGTTTGGGGCCTCATGCCAAGTTGGGAGCTTCCATGCTGATTATGAGCCTGATCGGGGGTGCGGTTTTAACGCCGCTCATCGGTTTGATTGCAGAAGCCTCCTGGGCGCAAGCCATTGCTCCGGGGATGATTGTTCCTATTCTCTCTTATTGTGTTATCTGCTGGTATGGATTTCGGGGTTCGCGCCCGAAAGGTCCGGTATATGGGTGAGGTAATTATGAATTATGAATTAAAAATTACGAATTACGAATTTAAACTTCGTGTTATTATTAAATTTAATTAAAAAGTTTATGAAAAACAAAGTAAAGTGTAAAAACAAATTCTGGAAGATACTTATAGTATTGATAGCATGCAGTATATCCCTCTCCTCTTTTGCCCAGGAAACCGCGAAAGCGACAGGGTACGTTACTGACGATAACGGAGAGCCGTTACCGGGTTTAGTCGTCTCGGTTGTAGGGGATACCCGCGGGGCGGTTACCGATGTGAATGGCAAATTTACGATGGAAGACGTGCCGGTCGGAACAAAATTACTGTTCACTTATTTAGGCATGGAAGACCAGATCGTTATTTGCCAGGGAAAAGAGATGAATGTGATCATGAAGGAAAAGAGCAGTGAATTGGACGAAGTAACCATAGTCGCTTTTGCCAAGCAGAAAAAAGAGAGTATAGTATCTTCTATTTCCACGATAAAACCCGGAGAATTGAGAGTGCCTTCGAGTAACCTGACTACGGCTTTTGCCGGACGTATTGCGGGAATAATATCGTATCAAACGAGTGGAGAACCCGGATACGATAATGCTGACTTCTTTATTCGAGGTGTTACAACTTTCGGAACCGGAAAAGTGGATCCATTAGTATTGGTAGATAATGTGGAAATATCATCCAGCGATTTATCCAAAATGCACCCTGATGATATTCAAAGTTTCTCTATCCTGAAAGATGCAACTGCTACTGCATTGTATGGGGCGCGAGGTGCAAACGGCGTTATTTTAATCACAACGAAAGAAGGGAAAGAAGGGAAAGCGAAAGTTTCCTTACGGATAGAAAATTCTTTATCGTCGCCGACTTCACAGATTGAAATGGCAGATCCCATTACCTATATGCGATTAGCCAACGAAGCAGTAGTTACCCGAAATCCTTTAATGCCCATACCGTATTCCGAAAAGCAAATAGATAATACGATAAACGGAGGAAATCCATACGTTTATCCGGCTGTGGACTGGATGGATATGTTGACAAAAGATATTACCATGAATCAACGCGCCAATCTCAGTATTTCGGGAGGAGGACAGGTCGCCCGTTACTATATAGCAGGTTCTTTTTCTCAAGACAACGGGATATTAAAGGTAGATAATCGAAACAACTTCAATACAAATGTGAATTATAAAAAGTATTTAGTACGTTCCAATATCAACATTAATCTTTCCAAAACAACAGAAGCTATTGTCCGGATGCATGGTAGTTTCAATGATTATAGCGGTCCGATTTCAGGAGGAAGCGATTTATACAAAAGGATATTGCAAGTAAGTCCTGTACGTTTTCCCGCTTATTATCCGGCAGACGGAAATTACCACAACGTTGACCATATTCTGTTTGGCGGTTATGAAGATGATACGTATCTGAATCCGTATGCGGAAATGGTAAGGGGGTACAGGCAGGAAAGTACGACATCCATGATGGCGCAAATGGAATTTAAACAGGATTTCAGTCAGTGGATAGATGGCTTGACTGCCCGTATATTGGGTAATACTACCCGTGAATCCAGTTTTAATCTCACTCGCTCATATCAACCTTTTTATTATTCCGTATTGCAATATGACAAATTTGCGGATATTTATCAGTTGAAAGAATTAAATCCCGATTCCGGAACAGAATACCTCAGTTATAATGTAAGCATCCGGGCAAATACATCTTGCGTACTTAGTTTACTGACTCTACCTTTGCAGGCAAAAACGCATGAGCAAACAACGTCGCACCAAGCGAGAGGGGAATCAATTAATTCTTGA
>JAITQA010000030.1 GCA_031289145.1 Dysgonamonadaceae bacterium
AAATCCTTACCGATACCTCACGCTAAAGCGAAGTTCAGTAAGGATTGAAATGCGATGTTTCAGTATCCGGCTTTACAAGCCTTCACAAAATTCCGCAAATTTGGAAAGGTACATTTGAATAAATTCAATTGAACCGGCTACTACGCCTGTTGCATCCATGGAAGCGGAAGCGTCGAAATAAAACTCCGGTTGATGCATTAAATTCATATCCAAAAAACAACAAACGTTTTTCAAATGTTGTTGGGCGCCGAAGGTTCCTATTTTTCCCAGGGATGCGCCTATGATGGCGGCCGGTTTTCTGCGCCATAGATTGTTCT
Organism: Dysgonamonadaceae bacterium; assembly: GCA_031289145.1. Taxonomy (GTDB): domain Bacteria; phylum Bacteroidota; class Bacteroidia; order Bacteroidales; family Azobacteroidaceae; genus Azobacteroides. The sequence goes on from JAITQA010000030.1 coordinate 318, forward strand.
GTAGCGGACGACTGCCCCAGTCAATAGCATTTTTCAACACGCCGGGAAAAGAACGGTTGTATTCAGGTGTGATAAAGAGAACTGCATCCGCTTCCTTGACCAATCCCTGAAAATGAACCACACTTTCGGGGGGATTATTTTCAATATCCTGTGAATAAAACGGTAGCGTGGATAGCTCACAGGTTTGCAACACAATATTTGCCGTGTTATGTTTAACCAACTCATGATACAAACGCTTGTTAAGAGAATCTTTACTGATACCTCCAATCAACGCTAAAACTTTCAGACGATTCATAGTGTGCTATGTTTCAATACCTTGATTCAACAACCGTCCAATCTACAATCTTCCACAACTCTTTCAGATGGTCGGCACGCCTGTTCTGGTAGTCGAGGTAATAAGCATGTTCCCAAACATCGAAGCCCAGAAGCGGCTTTAATCCTTTGACTACCGGATTACTACCGTTTGCTTCTTTGGTAATCGACAATTTTCCATCTTTGTCTTCAGCCAGCCAAACCCATCCGGAACCGAATAAACCGGCTCCTGCCGTTTCAAATTCTTTCTGAAAATTCTCAAAAGAACCATACGCAGCAACAAGAGCAGCGGCTAATTTACCGGACGGTTTCCCGCCCCCATTGGGAGAAAATTGGGTAAAATAGAGATTATGATTCAATATTTGCCCCGCATTATTGAAAATAGCGCCATCCGATTCCTTTACAATCGTTTCAAGTTCGGCGTTTTCAAACTTTGTTCCTTGAATCATATTATTCAAGTTATTCACATACGTCTGGAGATGCTTACCATGATGGAATTCAATGGTTTGCTTACTAATTACCGGTTCCAGAGCATCTACGGCATACGGTAATTTTACTAATTCAAATTTCATATCATTTTCGTTTTTAGCGGTCTCTTGACCATTTGTAATAAATAAAATCAAACTTAAAAATAAAATAATCATATTGATTGATTTTTTTAATAAATATATAGGGCAAAGGTAACGAAAATTTTATGTACTTGAATAAAAAAAGCAAACGATAGTATCTATCGGTAGATAGATACTGTCAATATCATACCTCCCGAACGTGCTTGTACCGGAAGAAAAGTGCGAATAACACGCCGATTACGGCTGCATACCCTGCAAACGAAAACCAAGCGACAGGCCAATTGATAAGGCCCTCTTTCGTGTAGTGATTAATCACGGCTTCTGCGCCATAATTCCCAATAACTGCGCCCAATCCGTTGGTCACCATCATCAACATTCCCTGTGCACTGGCGCGGAATTTGGCCGGTGTTTCTTTTTCTATAAAAAGCGAACCGGAGATGTTGAAAAAGTCGAAAGCCATACCATATATTATCATGGAAAGCGTTAACCAAAGCATGCCCATTCCTGCCGGATTGCCGATACCAAACAAGCCAAAACGCAATACCCAGGCTCCCAGACTCATCAGCATCACGGTTTTGATACCGAACCGGCGCAAAAAGAAAGGAATAGCCAATATAAACAAGGCTTCCGATATTTGCGAAACGGACATGAAAATGTTGTTGTATTGAACGGCAAACGAATCGGGATAATCCGCTTCGAAACTACCAAGAAAAAGGCTCCCGTAAGAATTGGTTATCTGCAGACAGACACCCAACAGTATTGCAAAGAGGAAAAAAACAGCCATCCGTTTTTCTTTCAGCAAGGCCAAAGCATCCAATCCCAGAAGGGAAACAAGCGAACCGCCTTTTTGCGCTTTAGTAGGCGGAGAAGGCGGTAGCGTAAACGAATACAAACCTAAGAACAATGCCGAACCGCAAGCCAACAGCAACTGATTGGGACTGGTTCCCCAACCGGCCAGATTCACTATCCACATGGCAACGATAAACCCAACCGTCCCCCAGGAACGTATCGGTGGAAAATCTTTCACCGTATCCATGTTGTTTTTGGCCATGATGCTGTAACAAACGGAATAACTCAGCCCGATGGTAGGCATAAAGACCAAAGCATTCAGAAACATGAACAGGTACAGTCTATTGAAACCGGTAGCCGTTGATGCCAGATAAAGACAACATGCGCCCAGCAGATGCAATATACCCAACAACCGTTCCGCATTAAGCCACCGGTCAGCCACAATACCCATGATAGCGGGCATAATAAAAGAAGCAATACCGGCTGTAGCGAACAGTGTTCCGATTTTATCTCCCATTCCCATGCTGCCCATATAGTTTCCAAACGAAATGAGCCACGAACCCCAAATAAAAAATTCGAGGAATTGTGTAATGGTGAGGCGCAGTTTTAATCCCATCATCGTATTATTTATTTACCTGAAACTTAGTGTTCCCGTTTTTGAAAAAATCTACAATCTGATTGGCGGCTGCAATTCCGGCATTGTTATTGGCTTCTGCGGTCTGGGCGCCCATCTTTTTGGGCGTAGTGAAATACCTGCCCGGAAATTTAGCTTTCAACACAGCGTCATTGCCCGGCGTAATATCGGTCAAGTATTTGAAATCCGGACGGTCTTCCATCAGTTTTTCCAATTCCGATTCGTTGATTACTTCCTTGCGTGCTGTATTTATCAACACGGCTTTCTTCGGCATTTTGCTCAACAAAGCGTAATTGATGGAATTTTTTGTTTCGGCGGTTGCCGGTATATGTAACGAGACATACTGACAGGTCGCATACAATTCTTCGGCTGAAGCAAGCGCTTTCACCCCTTCTTTTTCAATGGCATCGGCAGGAAAAAAAGCGTCGAATGCATACACATCCATTCCGAAACCTTTGGCAATACGGGCTACATTCCGGCCTACATTGCCATAAGCATGGATACCTAATTTCTTACCCAACAATTCGGTACCGGAACTCCCATCGTAGAAATTACGGGCTGCCGAAACCATCATCCCGGCCGCCAATTCCGCCACGGCGTTCGAGTTCTGGCCGGGTGTATTCATTACTGCCACTTTGTGTGCGGTAGCCGCCTCCAAATCCACATTGTCATATCCGGCGCCGGCGCGAACCACTATTTTTAAGTCTTTCGCTGCCGCCAACACTTCTGTATCAATGATGTCGCTGCGGATAATAATAGCATTTACGTCTTTTACCGCATCCAATAATTGCGATTTATTCGTGTATTTCTCCAACAGGATAAAATCGAATCCCGCATTATCAATCACTTGTTTAATTTTTTGCACAGCATCTGCTGCAAACGGTTTTTCTGTAGCAATCAGTATTTTCATAAAAAAGTTTAATATTTAATGTTTAAAAAATAACTTCGTATTGTTAGCCGTCCACTGTAACTTTTTCAGTTAGCAACGAACGGAACTCGTGCGCTTCTTTTATTTTTTCATCAAATAAGCGGAACAAAGATACAATTTTTTCTTGGGATTGACTTCCCTTTTCAAAATCATTTAACAGCGAAACAATTTCTGTTGCAGAAATCATTCGCATCAAGGAACTCATTTTATGCGCAAGCCGTTTGACTGTTTCCCAGTCCTTACCCTCAAAAGCCTTACGCAAAAAAGCTGAATTTATTTCCGTTTCTTCAATAAAAGAGTTAATTATGTTCTGCATAGATTCCTTGTCATCTGGCATAAACTCCAGCAAATTGTCGAAATCAAATCCGCTTTGATTCAAATATTTTGTCGGAGAATTTATTTCATGACCGGTGTATTTTTCGATGGTTTTTAATAAATCATGTACCTTAAACGGTTTGGAAAGGAAGCCGGAAAAACCATTATCCAAATTATCTTCAATCCAATACGTATTCGCCGAAAAACCAATTACCGGGAGTGTAGCCGCGCCGGGGAATGACATTTTGCGTAATTTTTCGATCAATTCATATCCCGTCATATCAGGCATTTGTATGTCTACAAAAAGTATATTGAACGACTCTTGCTCTAATAATTTCAATGCTTTGTTTGCATTGGAACAGCAGATGAAAGACAAGTTTTCTTTTTTCATCACCTCTGAAAGCAGATTAAGGTGCATCCTGTCATCATCAATGAATAACACACGTATATTCCGGAGAGGAGCTATGTGTATATCATTTTGTATATTATTTTGGGCTGCCGGAAATTCATCTTCAACCGGGGTTAACGGCAAAAAAAGCCTGAAATCGGCGCCTTGGCCTACCTGCGACTCAAGCGCAAGGCGACCACCCAGCAGATGCGTGAGTTTTTTGGAAATCGTCAATCCCAAACCGGCGCCTTCCACATCCAATTTTACATCATCCAAACGAATAAATTCCTCAAAAATTCTGGCTTTATCCTTTTCGGCAATCCCCGGCCCATTGTCTTTAACCGATATCCATAGTTCGTTATTATCTTCAACAGAGGCGGAAAGACTGACTTCCCCATTCTCTTGCGTATATTTTATCGCATTGGAAATCAGATTATTCAGTATTTGCCGGATACGGTAAGCATCGCTTTGGTACTTGGCGTCTTTTTCAATATTTGTCTCCAACTTGAAATTTATCTTTTTCTTTTCCGCCTGCGGAAGGAAACTGATATAGATGCCATTCAGTAATGCCAAAGGAGAAAAAGAGGAAATATTCAAGTGCGGTTCATTTCTTTCAAGATGTTGGAAATCAAGTAAATTCTTAACTAAATCAATAATATGGAAAGCTGAAGAATTCATATTATTGATATAATATTGTTGTTTTTTCGACAGTTTTTCGTCCGACATTAAATCAAGGAAGCCCATAATGGAACTGATAGGCGCTTTGATATCGTGCGTAATGGAATAAATCAATTGTTCCCGGGCTACCAATAATTTTTCTACACGTTTTTTAGAAGTACGAATACTTTTATGCAATTTTTGACTTTGACTCAACGATTTTAGTATCCATGTCATAAAAAAAACAGCGACAAACAATGCTGCCAAACCGATTAGTGCAATATTATTTGCAAATTTTTTCTGTAATTCGGCCTTATTTTTCAATACGTTCAGGTTACTTTTATATTCGAGGTCTTCAATTTTTCGCATGATTTGCCGGATTTGTGTGCTGGCCTGTTCATTTATCAGCGAAATATCGCTTTGCCGGATGATTAATTGTTTGATAATGGCAGCATTTTTCTTTAGTGTAGCATAATTTACTTCCTGTATTATGTTAACTATCGTATCCGATACGGACGGTAGATCTATTTCATTCAATTCGGAAACCGAACTTTTCTTTACTTGCGTTAATTTTTCCGGCTGAGAAGATTTCATAGCGCCGAATACGCGCTTGAAAAAACCTTTTTTCTCCGTCATAACCATAGTGGTATCTTCTGTCGTTTGGATTTTATTTATCAAGAGGTTCTGCAAAGAATCCAAATCATGCCAGGTAGAAATAGTAGAATTTGTAATTTTCTTCACTGTCTTTGCTTCCATATCATGCAATAAACCAAGTAACATTCCGGTATTTTCTTGTTTTTGTTTCATGAGGGAAGAGAGAGTATCCAAGGCCATACGTATCTCCTTGTCTTTAGATATGGATTTCATCGTGTCTATCCGCAAAAAGACTTCAGTCATCAATTGGTCATAGTTTTGTACGCGCTTCTCATCGCTGACGATAGCCATAAGCCCTATGGTTCCTTCCAAATGATACATGGCAACCAAGGTATTGTTAAGTTCAACCAACTCCTTTTTGTATACCGGGTGATCGGAAATATGCAATGATTTGGACATGTCAAGATAAATCGTAACGAATCCGAAGATTGCCAATGACAATAAAATACAATATCCCAATATAACAATCAGTCGCGTATTTATCTTGTGTTTCTTCATATATTAATTATCAATATTATACAAAGACATTCTTTTATATAGGGTTTTTCGGTCAATATGCAATAATTCCGCCGCTTTGGACTTGTTATTTTTAGCTTTACTGAGCGCTTCCTCTATCTGGATTTTTTCTTGCATCTCTTTGCTTGTTTTTACTTTATTATGGTCATAATGAAAAATAGCGGGCACATTTTCCCGTAATAATTCAAGTTTGATAATGGGGTCTTGTGTCACAAGCGCCAGCCTGAAAACGACATTCTTCAATTCCCGGAGATTTCCCGGCCAATGATATATCTGAAACAATTGCAAGGTTTTTTCATCAAAACCAATTACATTCTTATTTATTTCGGTATTCGCTTTTTTCAAAAAATGATGTGCGAACAGACTGATGTCTTCCTTGCAGTTTTCAAGGGTAGGAATATGAATCATAAACTCATTGACACGGTGAAACAAATCAGACCGGAACCGGCCGTTAACAATCGCCATATCCATATCCTCGTTGGTTGCTACTACGACTCTTACATCTACCGGAATTTCCTTATTTGCGCCTACCGGCTTAATCTTTTTCTCCTGAAGCACACGCAATAACTGCATCTGCGTATCTACCGACAGATTCCCTATTTCGTCGAGAAACAAAGTGCCGCCGTCTGCTTCCGCAAAATGGCCTCTTTTGTTGCTGATTGCGCCTGTGAATGAGCCGCGTATATGTCCGAAAAAATCACTGGCGGATAATTCTTTTGACATGGCGCCACAATCTACCGGAATAAACGGGCCTGACGACCGATTGCTTTTTTCATGGATCAATCTGGCAATATGCTCTTTACCCACACCACTGTTTCCTTTAATAAAAACAGAAAGATTTGTAGGCGCTACTAAATTTACATATTCATACATTTTCCGGTATTCTATCGAATTACCCTGGATAAATTCAGCATTGGATTTTTTACTATTCTCCGTAACTTCCAACAAAGGTTTTTCCATTTTACCCGTTACCTCTGCCATACTGATTTTATCCAATAACTCCTCCGGATTTATCGGTTTTTCAATATAATCGTAAGCGCCCGCACGAATGCACTCGACGGCAGATTGAATATCCGCATAGCTCGTCATTACAATGAAAACGATATTCGGATGGGCTGTTTTTACCCATTTTAATAAATCAATACCATTTCCATCCGGAAGACGCATATCTGAAATTATTAAATCCGGCTGCTTCTCTTCTATTGCCTTTTTTGCATCGGCAATGTTGATAGCTGTAATCACACTAAATCCACGTTTTGTAAACCAAGTTTTCAACATTAGACCTAACGTGATAACATCGTCTAAGATTAGTATATTCTTCATTTAAGCGCTTTAATTTCAAAAAAAATTATCCCTGTCACCACTATCTTTATTTTAGGCTGCAAAGTTAATTGATAAACTTATAAAAAAAAAATTTAAACTGATAAATAAAAGCAACCGGCTGCTTTTTTCCAAAAAAAACAGTATTTTTGTGTGGTAATTACAGGCGAATGAATCCGAATATCTTCGATAAACTGAAAACGCTGGCGGAAGCTGCTAAATTTGATGTTTCTTGCGCATCAAGCGGCACAACGCGCAACAATCCGGGAAATAATCTCGGATCAGCAGCCGGTTGGGGCATCTGCCACAGCTTTACGGAAGACGGACGTTGCGTTTCTTTGCTGAAAATCATGCTCACCAACCATTGTATTTACGATTGTGCATATTGCATGAATCGCCGGAGCAACGATGTTCCGCGTTCTACTTTTGCCGTGTCGGAATTGGTTGAGCTGACCATCGAATTTTATCGCAGAAACTATATCGAAGGACTTTTCCTGAGTTCGGGAATTGTTCGCAACGCCGATTATACGATGGAGCGCATGGTGCGGGTCGCAAAAGATTTGCGCTTGATTCACAGATACAACGGCTATATCCATTTGAAGAGTATTCCGGGCGCAGGTAGGGAATTGGTTGCCGAAGCCGGTTTGTATGCCGACCGTTTGAGTTGTAATATCGAGATGCCTTCGGAAGAAAGTCTTCGGATTATTGCTCCGGACAAAGATTATCAGAGCGTTTACCGTCCGATGCACTACATACAACAAGGTTTTTTGCAAGGCGCGGAAGATAAAAAGAAATACCGTCATGCGCCGCGTTTTGCACCGGCAGGACAAAGCACCCAGATGATTATCGGGGCAAGTCCCGACGATGACAACCGGATTTTGCATTTGGCAAATGATTTGTATCAGCGTCCGGCGATGAAAAGGGTGTATTATTCGGGATATATCCATGTCAATACTTACGATACCCGTTTGCCGGCATTAACCACTCCGCCTTTGGTTCGTGAAAACCGATTGTATCAGGCCGATTGGCTGATGCGTTTCTACCAATTTAAAGTGGACGAAATTGTCGATGAATCCCATCCCAATCTTGATTTGGAGATTGACCCGAAATTGTCTTGGGCTTTGCGTCATCCCGAAACCTTTCCTGTGAATGTGAATACGGCCGATTACGAAACCATCCTGAGAATACCGGGTATCGGCGTGAAATCGGCAAAACTGATTGTCTCTTCCCGTCGCTTCGGACGGCTCACTTCCGATAACCTGAAGAAAATGGGCGTGGTGATGAAACGCGCCGCCTATTTTATCACCTGCAACGAACTGCCGACATTTACCGTACAAGAAGCAGGCCCGGAATATATACGGAAAGCCTTGACCGCCCCCAAGAAAAAGAAAACCGACGACCGTCAACTAATCATTCAATTCGATAACCCCCTAATTCCTAATTCCTAATTCTCAATTCCTAATTCTCAATTCTCATGCTCTACTTCAAATACGACCGAACTTTCGATGGATTATTGACTTGCATTTTCGACGCATTCAACCGGAAAGAATTTCCCGACAATATTGTAGGAGAAGATATGCAGTTGCCGTTGTTCACCGAATCGTTCAAGGTTGTCACCGACGAAGTCAGGGCTGACCGTGTGTTGAAAGCCTTGCGAAAAAAAATTTCCCCATCGGCTACGGATATGCTGTTTGTTAGTTACCTGTCTGAAATAGAGGGAATAGAAATGACCCTTTTCCGGTACATACAAAAAGCGTTGACTGCGGAGTTCAGCATCGAAATGAATTTTGCCGACCCGGATGTACTTGAATTGTCGAAAATCTATAAGAAAGTCACCCGCGAAGAAGAGCGAATGAGGCAGTTTGTCCGTTTCCAGAAGACCACCGACGGTATTTTTTTCGCTGTTATGGATCCGGCGCACAATGTGCTGCCTTTATCGGCGCGATTTTTCCGTACCCGTTATGCCGACCAGCAATGGATAATATACGATATAAGAAGAAAATACGGATTTTTTTACGACCTGAAAACAGTCGAAACAGTGCATTTCGATCATTTGGACGTCTCGCTTGAAACAGGCAAACTGACTGCGGAAAAATTAGATGATTACGAATTGGCTTTTCAAGGTTTATGGAAAGACTACCTGAAAGCCATTACCATCAACGAACGGAAAAACCTGAAACTGCAACGACAACATCTGCCTAAACGATTTTGGAAGTATCTTACGGAGAAGCAGGCTTGATGCATAAAAATGAAAATAATAAGGAGATGGAGTACACGAACTCCAGATAGGAAAACTGATTTGCGGACATGTCGATTTTACGGTAAAATAATAATGAGTCATTATAAACGAAATATACCGTAGTTTGGGTGGAATACATAAAAGTTAAGTAAAGAATTAGCAACTGTTGTGTAATTATTGTGTAAAAATTCCTATATTTGCTCCCTGTAATCAAGGCTATGGTAAAGAAAGTTTTTATATTCGGATTGCTATTTATCATTCATTTTGTATCAGCTTATTCTCAAAAAGTAGGATTGGTTTTGAGTGGCGGCGGAGCAAAAGGAGCAGTGCATATCGGCATTATCAAAGCACTGGAAGAAAACGATATACCTATCGACTATATTGCGGGTACATCAATAGGCGCTATTGTGGGAAGTCTTTATGCCGCAGGCTATACGCCTGATGAAATGCTGGGACTGTTTCAATCGGAAGAGTTTTATTATTGGCAAACGGGAAAAGTAGAGGAAGATTATCAGTATTATTTTCGTAAAGCGCCTAACCGGCCGGATTTTGTCCGGTTCAATATTCCGCTCAAAGATTCTATCGCTATCCGGTCGGCCTTGCTCCCCAACAGTCTTATCAATCCTATCCAAATGAACCAGGCATTTATCGGACTGTATGCCAGGGCCGGAGCACAATGCGGCGGTGATTTTAACAAACTTTTTGTGCCTTTTCTTTGCGTGTCATCGGATGTCTATAACAAAATGCCTATCGTGTTCCGGAAGGGCGATTTAGGGAATGCTGTCAGAGCTTCAATGACTTTTCCGCTGGTATTCAAACCCTTAATTATAGATAGTGTGCCCTTGTTCGATGGCGGTATTTATGATAATTTTCCAATAAGACCGATGAAAAACGCATTCAATCCCGATTTTATTATTGGGTCGTCGGTCGTCGGAAGCAAAATGAAAAGTCCTTCCGAAATGGATTTATACAACATGATCGAAAACATGGTCATGCAACAAACCAATTATAAGGTCACTCCGAAAGATGGCATGATGATGAATTTCACGCTGGAAGATGTTAATTTAATGGATTTCAATAAATCAAAAATGCTTTTTGATATGGGTTACCAGGCTGCTACCGCTATGGTTGATTCCATTAAGAAACGAATAGTCCGCCGGATACCTATGCAGGAATTAACAGCCAAGCGAGAGGCTTACAAAGCCACGCTGCCGCCGCTTGTTTTCAGGCATATTTATATCGACGGCGTGAATGACACCCAAAAGCAATATATTGAAAGTCAAATTAATCGTGACGACGAAAACAGTTTCACGATGGAAGATTTTAAACAAACCTATTTCCACCTGCTGTCTAATTCAAAAATAAAAGAAATCTTGCCGCATACGGTCTGGGACCCGGAAAATAATGCTTTTGATTTGTACTTAAACATCCAAATCAAAGATGAAATCATGATTGCATTTGGGGGGAATATTTCTTCGATGAGCGCCAATCAATTGTATCTGGGTTTGGGGTACCAGAGCTTAACGGAACTTTCGGTCGGACTTAACCTGGACATGCAAATGGGTAACGCATACAACGGCGCAGCCATATCCGGGAAAATAGAAATTCCTTCGGCAATTTCTTTGGATATTTCCGGAACAGCTGTCTACAATTACCGCAATTATTATGAAAGTGAGAAACTTTTTATTGATACCGATGTTGCTACTTTTATTCATAAACGGGAAGCTTACGGAAAATTAAGTATGGGATTCCCATTTTTAAACAAAGCCAGAATGGATGTTTCTTTCGGATACGGCAGATTGGAAGACAAATATTATCAAACCAAAGGGATTTATTATGAAAATCCTTTTGATAAAAGCGTATATAATCTTTTTTCTTTCGGCCTGTTTTATAAAAAATTTACGCAAGATGCCAAACAATATCCGATCCAGGGACAAGACCACCATGTCTATGCCCAATACATATCCGGAAAAGAAACTTATACTGCGGCGAAAAATGAATATCCGCATAAATCTTTTTACCAATCGTGGATTCAATTAGACGCTTTTATGTACAATCTGCATCCGGTAAATAGTTGGTTTCATTTTGGTTATACAGCAGAAGGATTGGTTTCAAGCAAAAACTTGGTGAGTAATTATACGGCGTCTGTCCTGCAAGCGCCCGCCTACACCCCCACTCCACATAGTAAATTAATTTTTAATGAGGCATTCAGGGCCAATCAATTTTTGGCCGGTGGGGTGATTCCTGTATTGAAAATCAATTCTACATTTCATTTACGCGGCGATTTTCACGGATTTATGCCTATATACCCCTTTAAGCGAGGGGAAAATGAGAAACCTTATTATGGAGAACTATTTACCAGACCTGCCCATTTGGAAGAAGTTAGTTTGGTGGCTCAATTGCCGTTTATGTCGATTGGTTTGTTTGCAAATCGTTATAGCTACCCGAAAGGTAACTGGAATTTCGGCTTGAATATCGGGTACTTAATTTTCGGACCTAAATTTATTCCGTAAAAAACAAAAAAAATATTTGGTTAATTAAAAAAGAAACGCTACATTTGCACTCTCAAAAACAGAGAAATTGGCTCCGTGGCTCAACTGAATAGAGCATCTGACTACGGATCAGAAGGTTACAGGTTTGAATCCTGTCGGAGTCACAAATTGAAAAAAGGCAATACATTTATGCCGGAATTCATAATAATTCAAAATTAAATGAATCGGTTTTATTTTACATATTCTTTCTTTTACTTTTACTTTAGCATAAAGTAAGACAGGATTTTGTATGATAAAACAAAAATGAAAATAAACAATACAAATTAACTATAAAATCCTGTCAGAGATGGCGGGATTTTTTTTTGAAAAAAAATATGACAATGAAGACTATCGCAATTCAAGGAGTAGAAGGCGCGTATCATGAGATAGCCGCCCGCATGTATTTCAAGGAGAACCGGGGAGAAGAAATAAACATTCTGCCCTGTTTACAGTTTAAAGATGTGATCGCCGCTGTGAGAAAAGACCCGAATATCATCGGCATCATGGCTATTGAAAACACCATAGCAGGCAGTTTGTTACAGAATCACGAACTCATCAGGGAAAGTGATTTATTGGTTATCGGGGAGCAAAAAATACGCATCACCCACAGTCTGGCCTCGCTTCCGGAGGATTCGCTTGATACAATCACCGAAGTGAATTCCCATCCGATCGCGCTGATGCAATGCGCCGAATACCTGGCTACCCTTCCCAAAATAAAGATTGTGGAAGAAGAAGATACGGCCTTGAGCGCCAAACTGATTGCAGAAAAAAATTTAACAGGTCATGCTGCCGTATGCAGCAGATATGCAGCGGAATTATATGGATTGAAAGTCTTGGAAGAAGGCATTGAAACAAACAAACGCAACTTCACCCGCTTTCTCTTAATCGCGAATCGGTGGTTGGCCGAAGAATTGGTTAAAGACAGTGAAAATAATAAATCATCGGTTGTCTTTACCCTGCCCCACACCGAGGGAAGCCTTTCTAAAGTGTTGGCTATCTTGTCTTTCTATGATGTAAATCTGACGAAAATCCAATCTCTCCCTATTCTGGGACGTGAATGGGAATATCTTTTTTATGTAGACCTGACTTTCAATAATCTGTTGAAATACAAACAAGGTCTGGACGCCATCCGTCCCCTGACGAAAGATTTCAAAACGCTCGGCGAATACAAGGAAAACAACATCACCAACGTATGAATAAACTTTAAATTATCTACATTATGTCAATTCAACCTGCCAATCGCTTAAAAGCCGTCAGTGAATATTATTTTTCCAAAAAGTTAAAGGAAATTGCCGAGATGAATGCCCAAGGATTGGATGTAATCAGTTTGGGAGTAGGAAGTCCGGATTTACCGCCTTCCGAGGAAGCCGTCGAAATTTTGTGCAATTCGGCCAAACAGGCCGATACCCACGGCTATCAACCCTGCATAGGGATTCCCGAATTGCGCCGGGCATTTGCCGCATGGTACAAGGACTGGTACAAAGTCGTTTTAAATCCCGATACGGAGATACAGCCTTTAATCGGTTCGAAAGAAGGCATTCTGCATATTTCCCTGGCATTTCTCAATCCGGGCGACGGGGTTTTGGTTCCCAATCCTGGATATCCTACTTACAGTTCCGTCAGCCGTTTGGTGGAAGCCCGCATCCTGTCTTATGATTTGAAAGCAGAAAACGGTTGGCAGCCCGATTTTGAAGCGATCGAACAATTGGATTTGTCGGGTGTGAAATTGATGTGGGTCAATTATCCCAATATGCCGACAGGCGCCCCCGCCTCTCAGGAATGTTACCGCAAATTGGTCGATTTTGGAAAGAAACACAGCATAATCATTTGTAATGACAATCCTTACAGCTTTATATTAAACGACAATCCGAGCAGTATCTTAGCAGTAGACGGCGCCAAAGCTATTTGTATTGAATTAAATTCATTGAGTAAATCCCAAAATATGCCGGGTTGGCGGATAGCCATGCTGGCGGCCAATCCGCAGTTTGTGGAATGGGTGTTGAAAGTGAAAAGCAATATCGACAGCGGCCAGTTCAAACCGATGATGCTGGCGGCAGCCAAAGCTTTGCAAGCGCCCAAAGCATGGTATGACGGAATGAACAAAATATACCGTAATCGCCGCAAAATTGCGGAGCATATCATGACCGTGCTGGATTGTACGTTTGACCCTAAACAGTCCGGAATGTTTTTATGGGGAAAAATTCCGGCCAAATACGGAAGCAGCAGTGAATTGGCCGATGAAATCCTGTACAAAGCCGGGGTATTTATCACTCCCGGTTTCATATTCGGAAGCAATGGGAATAATTATATTCGTATTTCGCTCTGTTGTAAGGAAGAAAAATTGCAAGAGGCATTGGAGAGAATAAAAAACAAACTAAATTAAACAATATGGAATTTGAATCGATTTTATTGCCGGGCATCAGCGAACAACGACCGCTGATAATAGCCGGCCCCTGTAGCGCAGAAACAGAGGAGCAAGTGTTAGAAACAGCGAATGCATTAGCTAATAGAGGTATAAAGGTATTTCGCGCGGGCATTTGGAAACCCCGTACCAAACCGGGTGGTTTTGAAGGCATAGGTGCGGAGGGACTTCCCTGGTTACAGCGTGTGAAAAAGGAGACAGGCATGTACGTCGCTACCGAAGTGGCGACAAAAAACCATGTATTAGAAGCGGTAAAACACAAGATTGATATCTTATGGATAGGCGCAAGAACTTCTGCGAATCCTTTCGCTGTTCAGGAAATTGCCGACGCCTTGAGAATTACGGCTTTCAATGGTCCCGTATTGGTAAAAAACCCGGTGAATCCCGATTTGGAACTGTGGATTGGCGCTATTGAACGCTTGTACAATGCCGGTATTCGCAAAATAGGTGTAATTCACAGAGGATTCAGCACTTACGACAAAAAATTGTATCGCAATCTGCCCCAATGGCATATTCCTATTGAGTTGAAAAGACGGATACCCAACCTGCCGCTGATTGGCGACCCCAGTCATATCGGCGGAAAAAGAGAACTGATTGCACCACTCTGTCAACAAGCTATGGATTTGAATTACGACGGACTGATTATCGAATCGCATTGTAATCCGGACTGTGCATGGAGCGACAAGGAACAACAGATTACGCCGGATATTCTATCCTACATCCTGAATCTTATCGTGGTTCGCGATACCAAACAAACGACTGAAAATCTGACGGAACTTCGCCAACAAATTGACGAATTAGATACCGAATTACTCGCTATCCTGGCCAAACGTATGCGTGTTTCCAAAGAAATCGGACAATACAAAAAGGAACACAATATGCCGGTATTGCAAACGGTTCGTTACGATGAAATTTTAGAAAATCGAATCTCACAAGCCGGGAAAATGGGAATGGGAACAAGTTTTATGAAAACCGTGCTGGAAGCGATTCACGAAGAGTCTATCCGGCAACAAATAGAAGTTTTGAATCAGTAATCATTATGAGAATACAAATTTTGGGCGCAGGCAAGATGGGTTCTTTCTTCGCCGATGTGTTGAGTTTCGAGCACGAAGTCGCCATTTTCGACTATAATCCGGAACGTTTGCGATTTACTTACAACTGTATCAGGATGACAGACCCGGCAGAAATCGTTGCGTTTAAACCGGAAATACTGATGAATGCCGCCACCGTGAAATATACGATTGATGCGTTCAGACAAGCGCTCCCATACGTGCCGGAAACTTGCATTATTTCAGATATAGCTTCTGTAAAAACAGGATTGAAAGAGTTTTACGAAGAAACAGGAAGGCCTTTTGTTTCTACGCATCCCATGTTTGGCCCGACTTTTGCTAATCTGGGCAATTTATCTTCCGAAAATGCAATTATCATATCGGAATCGTCGTACATGGGCAAAATATTCTTCCGCGATTTATACAGCAAATTGAAACTGAATATTTTTGAATATACTTTTGACGAACACGACGAAACAATTGCCTATTCGCTTTCTATCCCATTCACTTCAACGCTGGTTTTTGCCTCTGTGATGAAACACCAGGAAGCGCCCGGAACAACTTTCAAAAAACACATGGATATCGCACGCGGCTTGCTTTCGGAAGATGACTACCTGTTGATGGAAATATTGTTCAATCCGAGAACGCCCAAACAAGTGGAACAAATCAGAAATGAATTGGCAAATCTGTTGAAAATTATTGAATCCCGCGATTCGGAGGGTATGAAAGCATTTTTACAGGAAGTAAGGCAGAAAATTATATGAAATCTTTGAAAATTCGGTTAAGGAAAAACTTGAGTTCCAATTGAATTTGATTTTTGCGCCGTAATCCTTATCTTTACCGGATAAAATTAGCAGTACAATCCGGCAAGCCTTGCCACCATGAGTAACGTATATCCTTATATAAAAATAATCAGTCAAACATCATTTCTTTCATGATCCTATTCATTTTTTTTATACTTTTGCAGCCGGTACTAAAACGGCAAACAGATGAAACAAAATGAATGGAAGGAAAGATTGAATGTTGTTTACTCAACAAATCCTGATTTTCAATATGATAATGGAGAAACGGCCGAAGCGGATACGCTTCCGAAAGAGAAGCAAGCCTTGAGAGTTTTGCTGGATAAACGGAATCGTGGCGGAAAAAAAGTCACATTGATTACCGGATTTACAGGCAAAGAAGAAGATTTGCAGTATTTAGGGAAGTGGCTGAAAACAAAATGCGGAGTCGGCGGGTCGGCAAAAGAGGGTGAAATAATCATCCAGGGCGATTTCAGGAACCGTATATTGGAATTATTACAGAAAGAAGGCTACCTAAAAACAAAAATCATCTGAGATTTATTTGAAAATTAACAAAAAATACATAACTTTGCATCAAAATGCAAAAAGCGCATGAGGATTCACAAAGAAGGTCATAATATTATTATCAGTACCTTCATTTTACTGACATTGCTCAATTTATTGCTCTATCGGGTAGCAAGCAAATCCTTGTTATTCTATTTTGTTTTACTCGTATCAGTGGGCGTTTTTATTCTGATTATCAATTTTTTCAGAAGCCCGAATCGTATTTTTAGAAACAAGGAACCCGGTATGATTGTCGCTCCGGCAGATGGTACGATTGTTGTCATTGAAGAAGTGATGGAAAATGAGTATTTCCACGAAAAACGCCTGCAGGTCTCGGTTTTTATGAGCCTTTTCAATGCACATATCAACTGGATTCCCTGCGATGGCAAAGTGATTCACTCCTCTCACCAGAACGGCCGTTTCATGGCAGCGTATCTTCCCAAGTCGAGTATAGAAAACGAACGCTCGACAATTGTGATTGAACGGGAAAATGGGGAGCAGATTTTGGTCAGGCAAATTGCCGGGGCTATGGCGAAACGAATTGTGACTTATGCTAAACCCGGAAAAAACTACGAGATTAATCAACAATTGGGTTTTATCAAGTTCGGGTCGCGTGTAGACTTGTTCTTGCCTTTGCATGCAGATATTAAGGTAGATTTGGATGTCGGCGTCAAAGGAAATTTAACGCTGATAGCTCAGTTATAATAAAATTCCGAATGAAGAACGTACCCAATATCATCACTTGCCTCAATCTTTTTGCCGGTTGCCTGTCTTGTGTCATGACACTTGAATATGGAAATTATACCGGGGCTTTCCTCTTTATCCTGCTGGCAGCTGTCTTCGATTTCCTTGACGGTTTTGCCGCTCGTTTACTGAAAGCTTATTCCGCCATAGGGGCGCAATTGGATTCGCTGGCAGACATGGTTAGTTTTGGTTTGGCTCCGGGTTTTGTGGTCTATTCTTTCCTGACGACAAGTACATCCGGCATGGAATTCGGAAGCAGCCTCCCCTATCTGGCCTTTCTTATTCCTATCTTTTCGGCTTTACGATTGGCCAAATTCAATATTGATACCCGTCAAACCTCTTCATTCCTCGGATTACCGGTTCCGGCCAATGCCCTGTTTTGGGTAGCGCTGGTTCCTTCCATCTCCCTTGCGGAGGGAAATAAAGCGTTCTATACCGTGTTGTTTGTCTTTTTAATAATCGTCTTTTGCCTGCTGATGGTATCGGAATTGCCTATGTTTTCCCTAAAATTCAAAAATTACGGATGGGCCAACAACCGCTTGCCTTATACACTGATATTGTCGGCAATCGTATTTGTTGTCTGCTTCCGGCTTCCGGGAATCAGCTTGACCATAGTCCTTTATGTACTGCTATCATCAGCCGTCTATATCTCAAAACGAAAAAATGAGTAAAAAAGATAAAAAACCTTTAGCGCTTTTGGAAAAGATAAGCATTAGCGGCATCGCTGCCGAAGGAAAAGCGATAGCCCGATTCAATGATTTGGTTATTTTTATCCCTTTTGTCGTTCCGGGT
This sequence comes from Dysgonamonadaceae bacterium, assembly GCA_031289145.1. GTDB lineage: Bacteria > Bacteroidota > Bacteroidia > Bacteroidales > Azobacteroidaceae > Azobacteroides. The sequence continues at coordinate 18,520 of JAITQA010000030.1, forward strand.
GACGTGGTTGATATTCAACTGACACGAAAAAAAAATTCATACGCGGAGGGCAAAGCCGTCTACTTTCACGCCTATTCTCCGCAAAGAACCGAAGCTTTTTGCGAACATTACGGCGTTTGCGGAGGATGTAAATGGCAGATACTCCCTTACTCCGAACAAATTCGCTATAAACAGCAACAAGTTACCGACAATTTAAGGCGCATCGGTAAAATCGAATTGCCGGAAATAACGCCGATTCTCGGTTCGGAAAAAACCGTATTTTACAGGAATAAATTAGAATTTACCTTTTCCAACAAAAGATGGATGACCGAAGCGGAAATCAGTTCCGGGCGGACTTTCGACGATATGAATGCACTGGGTTTCCACATTCCGGGAAAATTCGACAAGGTGCTGGATATCCATAAATGTTGGTTGCAAGACGATATTTCCAACCGGATTCGCAACGAAATCAAGGATTTTTCCCTGAAAAACAACTATTCGTTTTTCGACTTGAGAAACCAAAGCGGTCTTTTACGCAATATCATTATCCGGACTGCATCGACCGGAGAAGTCATGCTAATCGTAGTCTTTTATGAAGACGACAAAATCGCCCGCGACAATCTGTTAAATCATATTGCCGACCAATTCCCCGCAATAACTTCCTTGCTGTACATCATCAATGAAAAGGCCAACGATACGATTACCGACCGTGAAGTATGCGTATTCAAAGGGGTAGACCATATTTTCGAAGCAATGGAAGGTCTGAAATTCAAAATCGGCCCGAAGTCATTCTACCAGACCAACAGCGAACAGGCCTATAATTTATACAAAATCGTCCGCGCCTTTGCCGGACTTACCGGGAACGAGTTCGTTTACGACCTCTATACCGGAACCGGAACCATCGCCAATTTTGTGGCAAAATACGCCCGTCAGGTCATCGGCATTGAATATGTTCCGGAGGCAATCGAAGACGCCCGTATCAACGCCAGCCTCAACGGAATAAACAACACCCTTTTTTTCGCAGGCGATATGAAAGACATCCTGACTGCGGATTTTATCGGGAAATACGGCCGACCGGACGTAATCATCACCGACCCTCCCCGCGCCGGAATGCACGACAACGTCGTTGAGACTATTTTATCCGCCGAACCGGAACGGATTGTATACGTCAGTTGTAATCCGGCTACTCAGGCGCGAGACTTGAACCTGCTGGACACAAAATATAGTGTAACCAAAGTGCAACCGGTAGATATGTTTCCGCATACCCATCATGTAGAAAATGTTGTACTGCTGAAAAGGAGAAAAGAATGAAAAAAGAAGCATTTAAACAGATCATTGACAAGGATTACACTTTTAAGGGTGAATCGTTTCTTTTGGGAGCGCCGGTTTGTTTTTCAGCGAACCTTCGTTCGAAGTCAACGACCTGATGCGGATAGACGAGCAGGACAGACCGAAAATTTTCCACCGACAACTTTGGCTTATACCCTGCTGGTATCGCCCGGTTCGAGGATGGATATCCTCAACAAAGAGGAGGTAGACGAATTGGTGCGGAAATAGTAAATTGGTTGCCAAATACAACCGGGAAACGAACGGCACGACTGTTTTTACTTATTGAATGCCGAACGCAATTTAACAGTTGTGAAGACTTTCTTGGTATGCAAGGTGAAATCTCCACCGATAACCCAGCCATAATAGCCGGGGTCTTCTCGGAGAATTTCTTCCAAGAGACGTCCCTTGTATTTCCCGAAATTAATGACTTCCTGTCTCTTTTCATTGTAAATCACCCGACCGGCAAAATCGACATTATTGTTGTACGAAGAATATTCCGAAAGAAATTCAATATTGTTCTGTATATCCGGATAACGGTCTAATTGCGATTGCAAAATTTCATACGTCGCTTTCGTATCCGCTTCGGCAGAATGTGCATTCTCTAAATCCTTTTCGCAGTAGAATTTATACGCAGCTGATAAAGTCCGCTGTTCTTTCTTGTGAAATATGGTCTGGACATCTACAAATTTTCGTTTCATCAAATCAATATCCACTCCCGCCCTGAGAAATTCTTCGGCCAGAAGGGGAATATCAAAACGATTGGAATTGTAACCGGCTAAATCGCAGCCTTCTATCTGTTCGGCCAATGATTTGGCTATTGATTTAAAGGAGGGTGCATTTTTCACATCCTCGTCATATATTCCATGAATAGCGCTTGATTGGGGTGGAATCGGCATCTCCGGATTAATCCGGCGGGTTTTACTCTCTTCATCCCCATTGGGAGACACTTTCAAATAGGAAATCTCTACGATTCGGTCGGAAACAATATTCGTCCCTGTCGTTTCCAAATCGAAAAAAACAAGGGGATTTTTTAAATTCAGTATCACGCTATTTTATTATTTTATTAGTCGTTTAGCATCATCGGCATCAACAGCATCAATAAGTCTTCGTCCTGTTCGTTTTCGGAGGGAAGAATCAGACCTGCCCGCGAAGGATCTGCCAATTCGAAGACCACCTCTGCAGATGGGATATTATTCATGATTTCAATCAAAAAAGTACCTTTGAAACCGATGCTTATCGGGTCTCCATCATAGATGCAAGCCACTGTTTCCTCGGCTGATGTGGAAAAATCTATGTCCTGAGCCGAAATAAATATACTGTTTTCCGAAACCTGTAATTTTATCAAGCTGCTGGAAGGATTTGAAAAAACGGAAACACGTTTCAAAGCATTCAAACACAATACTCTATCTATGGTAACCCTGTATGGGTTTTCTTTCGGAATCACACTGTTGTAGTTCGGATAACGACCTTCTATCAGGCGGGAAATAATCACGATATGTTCCATACTGATATACGCATTGTTATCGTCAAAACCGATAGTCACTCTTCCGGATTCTTTAGGGAGAACCGTTTTCAGCAGGTTGGCAGGCTTTTTGGGTAAAATAAAAGAAGTGGCCTCATTGCCTTTTACGCTATAATTTTTGAAACGCACCAATTTATGCCCGTCGGAAGCCACAAAGGTAGTTTCCGATTCCGAAATATCGAAAAAAATGCCGTTCATAACAGGACGCAACTCATCTTCTGCTGACGCAAACAAGGTGCGGGAGATACCGGATAACAATTCTTCTGCGGAAATTTCAATCCTTGCCGCGCCTTCTTTCAATGGTTTGGACTGAGGATATTCCTCACCGTTCTGGGCGATAAAATTGTATTTCCCGTTTTCATAGTAAATAAAAACTTCAAAACTTTCATCATTAATATCGAAAGTGATAGGTTGTTCCGGCAATTCTTTCAATGAATCCAATAAGTTTTTGGATGGAATCGCAAAGACGCCTTCCCCTTCAACATCATGCACTTCAACAGAAGTGATCATTCGTGTTTCACTATCTGCAGCCGTTATTTTCAGCAGATTATCATGAAGTTCGAATAGAAAACAATCCAGAACAGGAATGGTACTTTTGGAAGCAATAACCCTGCTTACTACTTGTAAATGGCTTGATAAAGCGCTACTTGAAACAACAAATTTCATACGATATAATAATTTTTATTTATAATTAATTTTCGGAGCACAAATGTAAATAAAAAAATTCAGATTCTGCGATTTTTCTGTATATTTTTCCGTGAATGTAAGAAAACGGGGTGCTGAACTCAATGAATTTTCTGAATGCACAAGACACATTCAGTTTTTCTGCATTTTTAAAGCCTGCCTGTTTCTTGCTTATAGTTCCCAAACCTTTGATAACAGGCAAACTGTTCAATTTCAAATAGTCGTTCATAAATTCAATCCACTGTTGCATAGTGGTTGGGAGTTGCCGTTCGGCGCGAAGTACTCGAATTTTTCGAGTAGTTGAAATTTCGTCCAATTCGCCACTTTTGCAAATTTCTTGCGTCATTCAACAAGTTGATTGTCTATTGTTTGCGGTATATTCTTATTTGTCTTCATTCTATTGATAAAATTATTTTGTTTGTAATTCCATTAACCGTTTCCCTGTTCTTCGTGAAATTCTTACAGTTTCAAAACACAAGCCGTTCAACACATCTAACGGCAAAAAAACAGGGACTTTGGCGGTTTTTCTTTTTAAATCGCCAATCCGAATCATTGTGGGCAGTTCGTCTTGTTGTACTGCCGGTGTTCTATCCGTTGTCAAAAACTTGAACAGCGAGCAAGCGTAGCATGCACGCTAAGGGATGTATTTTACGTTGAGTAAATTGAAAAAAAAGGCAATGTGAATCAAATATTTGGCAAAATAAAATATAATGACTAATTTTGAAAGAAATACCTGTTATGTGGTTGATTTTTGCTTTTATTTCGGCTTTTACATTGGGCTGCAATGATGCTTTCAAGAAAGTTTCTTTGGTCAATAACACGCTTCTTCCGGTGGTATTCCTCAATACTGTCTTTTGTTGTTTGATTCTTACTCCTTTTTTGTTAACTTCCCGTTATGTTCCTGATTCTTTAGAGGAAACGCTTTTCTTTGTTCCCAAGGTAGATTTACCAACTCATTTGTTTATTTTATTTAAAGCAGGATTGGTTTTGTTGGCTTGGCTACTCATTGATTCGGCGATTAAACATTTACCGCTCACGTTTGTGTCTCCAATAAAAGCGGCTCAACCGATGCTCGTAATTGTAGGCGCAATGATTTTTTTCTCGGAGAAATTGAATGTATATCAATGGATTGGGGTCATTTTTGCAATTACCTCATTTTTCTTACTGTCAACATCAGGGAAGAAAGAGGGTATTTATCTGAATCGAAATAAATGGGTATTTTGCCTCATTACTGGGGTTATAGTGAATGCTGCATGTGGACTTTATGATAAATTCCTGATGAATCAATACGACCGGATGGCTGTGTTGGTCTGGTATAATATTTACCAGTGTTTGTTTATGGGTATTGCCTTTTCTGTCTGGTTTTTCTTCTTTAAAAAAGGTTCTTTTATCTGGCGATGGCAAATATTGTTGGTATCCTTATTTATCTGCTTTACGGACTTCACTTATTTCTATTCTTTGAGTTGTGAAGGAGCCATGATTTCAATCGTATCAATGATTCGACGTAGCGGTATTATCGTTTCTTTTCTGTTGGGAGTTTGGTTTTTCCGCGAAAAAAATCTCAAAGGAAAAGCGGCGGGACTTGTACTAATGCTGATAAGTATGGTATTGCTTTTTGTCGGGTCAATAAATCAGGGTACGTAATTGCCAACTGTTTGCAACCATGTTTTTTATCTGCATAAATACTTTCTTCCCTTTTGGAAATTTTTATTTAAACGTTACATCATTCAAATTATTGAGAACGACATTGTGCGCATCATCAAAAATAATGGACGGACGATAATCTTCGTTTCGAAGCGTGAGTTCCACATTCTTTAGCGAAACATTTTTTACATGCCTGAAAAACAAGGCGCTCGAAGGATAAACCTGTCCGTACATCCGATTTTCGGGATAAGAACCTGCATATTCTTTCAGTACAATCGCAGCTTCATCGGCTGTGCCATTGCCCATCGTGCTGATTTTCACATTATCAAAACTTACATTTTCCACATAATTACCTGCCGAAGCGGTAATGGAACTTGCCATTTTGCTATGGCTTGTCGCCGTTATGTTTTTGAAAGAAAGGTTGACCGCTTTTCCCGCTTTTAGTCTTGTATCAAGCGGCGTTTGTCCGTTGTAAAACGCGGGGTCGCCTGCCTGTCCGATATTTCTTCGTCCCAGAATGACAAAAATGGGCGTCTGTACATCCTGCATCTCAAGGTCCGAAACTTCAATATTTTCGATAATCCCGCCATCGACCGATTCAAAAGCCAGACCGGCTAAGACGGTAACAGGCTTTTCGATAAATTTCAAAGTATTCTGCCAGTTTCGTATTTTACTTTCGGATGCCGCTTGAATTTTACAATTTTCAATACGTATATTGCGAAAACCACCATCGGATTTTGTCCCGAATTTAATTGCGTTGCAATTGCTTCCAATCGTACAATTGCGTATGCTTACATTCTCGACTATGCGGTCGGTATTATGGCTTTTCAGGCAAACACCATCATCATCCGAATCAATGCTACAATTTTCGACCAGCACATTGCTTGCGTCAATATCCATTCCATCCTGATTGTAATTACAGTGGTTGTGAATATTCAACCCACTCAGAACAAGCGTATCGCAGGCAATGTAGTTTTGCATCCAGTAAGCTGAATTTTGCAGGCGTAAGCCTTCCACCTTTACATTGTTGCATTTTATAAAACAAATAACGCTCGGACGAGCGCGGCTTTCTGCCGTCGCATCATTTCCAAGTTGAAATTCTGAACTATAACCGTTTCCATCAATGGTTCCTGTGCCTGTGATTGAAATGTTCTGCAAGGCTTCTCCAAAAATAAACGCCTTGTTACCAAACGGTTTTCCGGGATGTGAAAACGAATTGTGATAGTGTACCGAATTGTCGGGATAATCTTTGAACGAAGGGCTGCCTTTCAAAGTGGCTTCCGCATCAATGAATAGATTTACATTGTTCTTCATATAGAGCGTTCCGGACAAAAACACACCTTGAGGAATAATCACTTTCCCTCCACCACTGTTACTACATTCATCAATGGCATTTTGTATGGCGGAAGTATTTATTGTTTCTCCATCGCCGACAGCGCCGTAATCCAACACCTTATATTCCCCTTTCTTGTTTTGAATCTGTTTCAACTTTTCAGCATATCTTATCCCCAATTTTCGAGCAGAAGCAGCATCTAAATGAATGTTATCGGGATTTGAAGTTAAACCTTTGCCCGAAGCGACATCGTAATTTTTTACAAAAGATTTCACTTGGTGCAAAACAGGATTGAAATTTTCCGAACAGGATTGAAATTCGGGTAACTCTCCTGCAATAAACGGCACATTGGGAGTGTTTAGTTCCAAGCTCAGTTTTTTCACCAATGCGATTAGTTTTTCGGCATAAACTTCGGACTTTTTCGCACCACAATCAGCTTCTCCCTGATGCCACAAAATACCTTTCAGAACACCGGACTTCATCGCTAATTTAGTACGTAAAACAGCATTGTTGTACGGAACAGATTTTGTTTGTTCCCAAAACAAATCATTGAGCCAGATATCAATGCCTGAACCTCCTGCGGCACAAGGAATCAGACCGATAACCACATTGTCGTCGGCTGCGGTGAGTAGCTCGCGGGCAAAAGCCAAACCGGGACCTACACCCGCGCCGCTTTTGTCGAAATGAAGCGGCTCGCGGGCAATTTCCCATTCGCCGTTGCGGTTCAGCTTTAAAATTCGCGGATTTCCAACCGTATCTTGCGGCTCAACTATTCCACGACCTGCCATATTTGACTGTCCTGCAAGGAGGTATAGATGAAAGTTCTCTTTCGTTATTTTTGCTTTTTGTGAAAACAAAGTATTTGTTCCGAAAAAAACAAATAAAAAAATCAGGGAAAATTTTGTAAAGTGTATCATGTGTTTTTTAGTTTGACAGAATTATTTTTTCCACGCCAGGAATTTTAGCATTAACCATCATTTGCAAAAGATAAGTTCCATTGCTCAAATGAACTCCCCTGTCATTTGCAAAATTCCAGGTTAGGGTGTTTTCGTTTGCCTGTGAAGCAATTTCACTGTTCGTCAACGATTTTACAAGACCTCCCTGTAAATTATACATATTCAGTGAAACAGGGGCGGACGAAGGCGCTTTATAGCGTATGTTTATATTGCCCTTGGTCGGATTTGGAAACACTTTCAACAAATAATCATCCTCCGGCGATTTCACTGCATCAATATCCGCAGGAATAAAAACCGTTCCGGAAGGTAGCGGAACCGTATATTCTACGCCATTCTGCACTACCGTTACAGAACGTGTGTCGCTTTCGGTAAAGCATGAAACCAGAGGATATACCGATACATCGGCGCTTAATTTCGTGCATATCAACAGAAACCCGATAAAAATATAATTGACGTATTTCACCATACTATTTATTTTATCAAACTCTCAGATAAAGATTTAATCTTTAAACTTTTAAGCAATTCTTCTTTTGTAAGCAAAGTTTCCAGGACTATTTTCTGGATTTTTCCGGGAAGAATATCAATAAAATTGTCTGAGAACATCGTCTTTTCATCTTCCACCGAAACAAATACAGCCCTCGCAAACTTATCCGACGACAAAGATAACTCAAAACTTCCATTAACGGAAGTAATTGTCGTCTGAATTTCAACTTGCGGGAAATTTATCTCCTTTTGACGCAGCAAAAAATAATTGTTGACGTATGATTTCCCGTTCTTTTCTTTTAGTTCCAAGCACACAACAACATCCGCATTGGATTGTCCTTTCAGCAATTCATCTTCCTTTACCGAAAAACTTTTCGTACTTGCATTTGCCTGAACGTTAACGGATTTCTCATACCGGTTCACTTCTCTTCCATCGAGCGTTATCAAACTGATTTTCAATTCGGCTTTGAATGTTTTCAGGCGGTCGGAAACCAGATAGACGGCAAGTGCATCGTCTTCCCTGTTTGCCGTAACGAGTACATCATCGTAAGCTTTTCGTGCAAAATAATGTTGCGCTTTCCACCGTCCGTAATAATCGCGGGTCGCCCACGAAGCCACAGGCCAGCAGTCGTTTATTTGCCAATACAAACTGCCCATGCAAAATGGCATGTTCCGTCGATGCGATTCCATAGCTATTTTCATGGCATCGCCCTGTAACACCTGACTGAGGTAAAGCATTGATTCAAAATCACGGGCTTTTCCGTAATCGTTATTCATGCACGTTTCGATACGTCCGTTGGCTTTACTCCCTCCGCGTTGGTGCCACATCATTACTTCGGAATAAATATCCCAATCCCTTTCGTCGGGTGCATATTTTTTTACCGATTCAAAGACGGGGAAGGATTGAAATCCATATTCGCTAAAATAACGGCCTTTCACTTCATTGAAAGTAGCAATGGGCAAAGCGTTACCCCATGCCGTCCAGTAGTGCATATCGCCTGCATTTTCGGAGCGTGTTCCCTTAATATCGTTGTAAGGCGACGAAGGAACATAAAATCTATCCGGGTCGTTTTGTGCAAGCGTTTCGGGCAAAACCTCATGAAAAAGAGCGTAATACTGTTTCCAAACGGTTTCGGGGTATTCGGGTTTCATGCGGCGGTATTCTTCAAGCCAGCCCTTACCGCTGTCACCCCAATGCATCAGCGCATCCATGATTTCGTTATTTCCGCACCAAACAGCCAACGAAGCATGGTTTCGCAAACGGCGCACATTGTCAATGGCTTCCTGGCGAATATTTTCCATAAACGCGCCTTCGGACGGATAGGTTTTGCAGGCAAACATAAAGTCCTGCCAAACAAGAATACCGTACTCATCACAAAGTTCGTAAAAATAATCATCCTCATAAATGCCGCCTCCCCATACGCGCAACATATTCATATTTACATCTGCCGCATCCTGAATGGTTTTTTGATAGATTGCTTTCGTAATGCGGGGCAAAAAAATGTCGCAAGGAATAAAATTTGCACCTTTGGTAAAAATTGGAACGCCATTCAATTCAAAATAAAAGGATTTACCGTACTTGTCATTTTCAGTTACCAAACGAATAGAACGGATACCTGTTTTATTATATTCACTGTCAATCTCCTTATTATTCAGGGTCAATGCCGTTTTAAATTCATACAAATGCGCTTTTCCCAGACCATTGCTCCACCACAATTCAGGATTTTTTATCGAAAATTTTACTTCCACACGATTCAATCCTTTTTTCAAATCGACAAAAGTTTCTCCAAATAATTTATTCTCCTGTTTATCAATTACTTGAATTTTTGCATTGGGAAGATTTCCGTCCGAAAGAACTTCCACCGTCGTGAAAATATCGGCATTTTTAGCGGTAACGTTCTTTTGTTGTACCTGCACATTTTCTATTTTAGCATCGTTCCATGCTTCCAAAACTACCGGTCGCCAGATACCCGATGTTACCAAACGAGGCCCCCAATCCCAGCCGAAATGATAACCTGCTTTTCGGATGTATGGGCTAAGTTTTTTGCCAAAAACGCCTCCATTATAAGATAAATCGCTGGCATCCGACGCCCAGTATTTAATTTCGGAAGCATCGCAAAGAGCCATGGTTATTTTGATGGGTGAATGGAAGTAAATCCTCAATTGGTTGCCTTTTTCTTTTACAACAGATTTAATATCTACTTTCCATTCACGAAACATATTGTCGGCTTTCAAAATCTTAACATCATTCAGATAAACATCGGCAAACGTATCTAATCCTTTGAAAAAAAGACGAATATTGTTCTTGTTTATGATTTGCGAAGGGACATTAAAACTTGTTTCATAAATCCAATCTTCTTTGTCCACCCATTGCACACTTCTTTCGTTCAGACTGAAAAAAGGGTCTTCTATTATTTTATTGTTTATTAAATCAGTGTGAACTACGCCCGGAACAGTAGCCGGATACCAGTTATTGAAACGGGCTTGTTTGAATTTCCATCCATTATTTATTTCAACTTTTTCAGGTGTTGCGTAAATAAAAATTACATTAAATACTAAGAAACAAGCAAAAAAGAATTTCCTTATCGTAATCATAATTTTTTTAATTAATATCCGTTATTCTGAGTAAGATTTTTATTCATATCGCGTTGCGACTGCGGAATTGGAAACCAAATTTTGTATTCAGCCCAATTTTCCTTCAATGCTTTCGCGCTATCATTGGCTCCGCCTGCAGTCACATCTACACCTTCAATAGCAGAAGTCAATCTTCCGAATCGAATCAGGTCAATACGCCGTTTGCTTTCGGCACAAAGTTCCCTGCGGCGCTCATCGAGCAACTCGTCGAGAAAATTGGTTTTGTGATAGGCAATATCAAGGTCTTCCACAGCTTGACCGGCAGCCAAAGCTCGTGAACGTACTTGCGTAAGCATGGCGCGAGCCGTTGTTTCGTCGCCCAGGAAATACATTGTTTCGGCATATTGCAGTAAAATGTCGGCATAACGAAGCAAGGGCATTGAAATACCCGAATTGGAGGCAGACAATGCGCGTGTATCTAATTTTTGGATGCGGTATTTTCCTATGAACAAGGTTGTACTCGTCAGAACGGCTGCGGCAGGTACTAAATACACGCCGCCCTCAACTGTTTCGGTTACGTTAGCTTGATAATTTCCCGTTACATTGTGTTTGTAACGAACATCCAAACTTTGGTTGTAGGATTTATACAATTCCATCGTACCTCTGTAAATACCGAACGAGCCTCCAAGCGCACTACTTCCCGGCGCAAATAACAGGGTTGAAGCCGGATAGGAATCGCCGCCTGTTACAGTCGCCACCTCATAAGTAAATAAACATTCCTCCTGCTGTTTGGCTTTGGTGGCTTCGCGGAAAAGGCAATCATATTTTGGAGTCAAAATATATCCGCTGTTTAGAATGACGTCTTCCAACAAAGGCTGTGCAGCGGCGGTCATTGCATTGGCGTCTACCCAGTCGAATTTATTCAAATCGCTGTTTGGCAATGCTCCACCCACATTGTTGCGCTTGCAAGCCGCTAAATAATTATATACCACAGCCAAATAACCGGCGGCAGTCCATTTATTGGCAGCGCCCATGACGGTTGCGCGGTGAGGCAGCTTACTGTAAGCATATTCAAAATCGGGAATAATCACTTTATACACATCCTCAATAGGTTGACGTGCAGCATAAGCGTCACTTTCGGGTGCAGTGTAAACCGGCACGCCCCCAAACAGTTGCGCCAAGTGCAGATAGAAAAATCCCCTCAAAAAATGCGCTTCCGCTACAATTTCTTCCAAACGCGCTTGGGCGCCTTCACCATCAAATGTTATATCTTTAGCCTTATCTATAACGTAATTACAACGCATAACGCCTGCAAAATAAGCCGTCCAATGTTGTCCGACAGCCGAATTGACAGCCGTGTAGGCAGCCTGTCCGAAAGCGGTATAATCGTTGGTACCCGGATTATTGGAAAGCACCGACTCATCGTTTCCGCCCGTGAGCATAAAGACCAGACCGTTTTTATAGGTGCCGTAAGTAACATCAACACTACCCACCGCATGTGTACCCACCACATCGTAACAACCGACAATGGCATTTTCAAAATCCAAAGTTGTTTTGTAAAAATTTTCAGGCGAACTGCTTGAATAAGGCGCCTGATTGAGAAATGCAATGTCTTCGCAAGAGATAAACAAGTTTGTTGAAAACGCTACAGCCAATGCACCGATTGCTATCTTTTTCAAATTTTTATATATGTAATTCATAATGTATGTTTTTATTTTTGTTTGTAAATCAATAATTTAAAAAGCAATATCAACACCCAAGCTAAAGGTGCGTGCACGCGGATATTGCAAACGGTCGTAACCCGGCAGCAACTTTTCCGAAGAACGCACGTCGGGGTCTAAGCCGCTGTATTTGGTCCACACATACAGATTATCGACCATGGCGAAAACCCTTGCAGAACTCAGTTTCAAAGTGTTTAATAATCTTTTTTCGAGATTATACGACAATGAAAGCGTTTTAAAGCGCAGGTAGGAACCGTCTTCCACATAGTAAGTTGAGGCGAGATTATCGCTTTGTCTTGTCAATGCGCCATAACGGGTGCTCGGATTTTCCGGCGTCCAGCGGTTGTACCAGTACTCTTGTGTCAAGTTGAACGACACTTCGCCTTGTCCGGCTTCCGTCCGACTGGGAAATTCATTGAAAATTTGGTTTCCATAAACGCCTTCAAAAAAGACGAGGAGACTAAAATTTTTGTACGTAAATTCGTTGGAAATACCACCCGCAAATTTCGGATTACTATCACTGATAATACGGCGGTCTTTTGCATCGACAACGTTATCTTCATCGGGATTCAGGTTTTTATATTTGAATTCGCCCGGTTTGGCAGCGATTCCGGCAATACTTGGAATGCCATCTTTCAGCGTGTAGGTTCTGCTTGCGTGCGGAATACTTGGGTCGCTATTGTTTTGCCATGTAAAATCACTGATTTGGTAAATTCCATCCCAAAGGTAACCATAAGCAGTTCCCAAAGGTTCGCCTTCGCGAACAATACCTACATCCCGGATGTATCCATATTCGATAATTACAGGAATTTCTTCCGAACCGCCAAGACTCAATATCTTGTTTTTGTTGGTATAAATATTGAAACTTGTCACCCAGTCAAAATTTTTTGTTTTGAGATTTTGCGTGTTTATTGTCAATTCAAGCCCTTTGTTCTCCATATCGCCGATATTTTGCCATTGCTTGGGAAAACCTGCCTGCGAAGGTAGAAAAGCATTGAGCAACATGCCGGTTGTTTTCTTGTAATAGGCGTCGAAAACCAGCGAAATACGGTTGTTGAACATACCAAAATCCAAACCACCATTGTATTGCGTGGTCGTTTCCCATTTTAAATCGGGATTAGCCGAGGTTATAGGAGCCGCTCCGTAATCAGGCGTACCATTGCTTGCATAATAGGCGTTGCCAAGCGTAGCCATACTTTGATAAGGCGTGATACGGTCGTTACCCGTAACTCCATAGCTTAAACGCAGTTTGGCATTAGATATTTCCTTTACATCCGTCAGGAAGGACTCATTGTTGATACGCCAGGCGAAAGCTACTGAAGGGAAATAGCCAAAACGATTGCCGTATCCAAAATTCGACGACCCGTCAGCCCTGAACGTACCCGTAAATAAATAGCGGTCGAGCAGGTCATAATTGACACGTCCGAAAAACGAAAGCCTGTTTTGTACATATACATTTGAGGTCGGTTTGCCTACAATAGACCCTTTTGAAATGTCATATACGCCGGTTGATTCGTCGTCGAAAGACGTACTGGTTATGCGGAAAGTTTCGTATTTATAGGAATTGACTTCCGAACCTGCCATCAATTTCAGCTTGTGGATTTTGTTGTAAGTTTTCCCATATTCAAGGTACCCCGTTCCGTTATATGAATTGGTAGTCACATTATTTAACGTAGCGCGTCCATTTTCTGTCCGTCCCCATAAAGTTTGTTTTCCGTAAAACTCCGAGAGATTTGAGGTGGAAAAGTTTCCGCCGCCGGATACACGTAAGCTCAAATTTTTCAATATTTTATAATTGGCGTAAGCATTTCCGATAATGCGGCTGTAGTCGGTTTCCCTTGTCGCATCGTAAATCATGGTTGCCAATGAATATTTTTGCGATTGGTCTTCCGAATCATTGACCAAAAGAATCGGACGGAAGGTATAAATGGATTGTACGATACCGGCCCAATAGCCATTTCCGCCGCCGCTCGAAGCCAAACCTGTGTTTACTGTTTTTCCCCAGATGGCGCTTAATCCCACATTCAGCTTGTTGGAAACTTTGCTATCCAGTTTAAAACGCGCCGACAAGGATGTATAATCGTTGTTTTTTACCAATCCTTTTTGGTCGAGATAGCCCAAACTTGCCGAATAGGTAGTATTGTCTTTACCGCCTTGCAATTGAAGGTCAAATTTCCCGATAGCTCCTTGCCGGAACAATTCATTTTGCCAATTATGGTTAGCATAGTTAGTCGAAGAAATATCAAGCGGTATGTATTCCGTCACCCCGTTTACAACAACTTCTTGCCGATAGGCAGCATCCGTAGGCGCCAGTTCGTGCCGATAGTCAACATATTCCTGCGCATTCAACATATTATATCCATTGGTATATTGCGACCACCCATACGATGCGTTTGCTGTAATCTTGGTTTTGGTATTGAATTTTCCCGATTTCGTGGTAATAATTACCACACCATTAGCGCCGCGTGCTCCGTAAATGGCTGTTGCAGATGCATCTTTCAAGATTTCCATCGACTCAATATCACCGGGGGCAATAATTGACAAAGGGTTGTAGGTTGTTGTACCGCCCACGCTCGAAGACGCTACTTCTCCCGCATTAACATCCATCGGGATGCCATCAATCACATACAAAAGCTGTGTTCCTGCATTGATAGAGTTAGCGCCGCGAATTTGAATATTAATATCGGCGCCGGGTTCGCCCGATTGGGAATTGACACGCACACCGGCTACTCTGCCCTGCATGGCTTCACTAAACGAATTAAGCCTTGACTCTGTCAACGTTTTGGCGTTAATGCTCGTTACCGAACCGGTCAAATCGCTTTTCTTAACCGTAC
>JAITQA010000079.1 GCA_031289145.1 Dysgonamonadaceae bacterium
CGAAAACGTAGCGTTAACACTCTTTCCACAGCCTTGTCGATATCGTCCGTCGTAACAAGTCCCTCACGGTAAGCATAACGCAGTCCGTCGCGGTATTCGTCGCCGAGCGACATGTCGCATCCGGCTTTCAATGCCGCCGCCGCTCCCTTTTCATACGAAGGCTGGTACTTGTGGTCGGTGGAAATCCGTCGCACAGCCGTACCGTCGGACATGACAATGCCGTTGAAACCCCATTCGTTGCGCAATACTTCTGTAAGCAGGAAAGGGTTGGCGCAGCACGGCACGCCGTTCAAAGCATTGTACGCGCCCATAACGGAAGTAGCCTTTGATTTTTCGATGCTTTTGCGGAATGCCGGAAAGAAATATTCGCGCAGCGACAGCTCATCCACTTCGGCAGAGCCGTTTCGACGCCGATTTTCCTCGTTGTTGGCTACAAAATGCTTTGGAGTAGCTACTAATTTCAGATAATCAGGGTTGTCGCCCTGCAATCCTTCGATGAAAGCCGCTCCCGTTTCCCCTGTGAGATAAGGATCTTCGCTGAAACTCTCCGAAGTACGTCCCCAGCGAGGGTCACGCACGATGTTCAAGGTGGGAGAGAAAAATGTAATACCTTCGTATCGTGGAGAATATCCTTTCTCCCGTAACACTTTGTGGTATTTAGCACGAGCTTCGTCCGATACGGCGGTAGTGATGCGTTTCACTAATTTTGTGTCCCACATACTGCCCAATCCGATGGGTTTTGGGAAAACAGTGGCTTTCCCGGCACGCGCTACTCCGTGCAGACATTCATTCCACCAGTCGTAGGCAGGAATACCCAAACGCGGAATAGCCGGTGCATTGGCGCAAAGAAGGTCTATTTTTTCCTCAATGCTTAATTGATTCTGCAACAACTTTACCCGTTCGCCAAGTGATTGTTCTTTCGTCGATTGTGCAGCAATCTGAAAGGTACAGAACAGGGCTATAAGCAATAGAAATACATGATTATACCAACTGTTCATTTGAGTCTTAAGTTTTGTTTTCTTCTTCATATTTGAATTTTTTAATTAATTATATTTTTTATAAAATGCATTAGGATCAGGCAATTCACCTTTTTTTACCGGTGGCAATCCTTTGTACATATAATATGTATGCGTCCCTTTTTGAAGATTGCCGAAAGGTCCGGGTAAAGCCTTATTTTCCGTCAATTTGTATATACTGCGATAGTTCCCATCCCAGCGCGTGTTGTCACGTCTGTTTACATCGTTGGGAACCGTCAGGGTTACCGACATTGTTTTGGGATCATAAACAGCATTCAATCCGCTCATAATCTGGGCGTCGTTATCATTATGCCGTGTATGTGACGACCAGAATTTTTGCCATTCGACCAGATTGGTATGTGCACGTACAGGACTTGAACGAAAGATGTTGTTGACATTGCTTACACTACCGCCAAGGTCTTTGATTACTAAACTTTTAAATTCTTCTTCACTAAGTGGCGACGGTTTGTCTATCATATTGTTTATACACATCACACGCTCGTTATCCCCTTTGTCGTACAGGTTTCCAAGAAAACGCTGTTCTCCTCCTTTTGCCGCCGGATAGGGCATGTCGCAAGCGAAATCATTATTGCATATAATATTGTTGTAGAAAGCATTGTTAGCGCTTTTCGTGCGAACGGTTATTTGGCGGACATACACTCCTTGTCCGAAAGCTTCTATCGTTCTGACATCTTCATTGTCGTCTTTCTTACGAGATGCTTTTGTTCCTGCAAGCAGATTGTTCACTACCAAGACCCCCGATGCATCATGCGAATAGTATTGGTTTTCAATATTATTCACAATGACATTATGGTCGATAAGTATAGCTCCGAAATCATAATCTCCCATCTCGACTTTAATACCTTTTTGATTGTTGACAATCAGATTATGACTAATTCTGGAATGGGTATATCTATTATCAAACCAGACGCCAAAAGAGTAGTTGTCGGAAATAAAATTATCCACAACAGTGATCCCTAAACCCGTATTAAATTTAATGCCTGCCTGCTCGTAACGTTCCGCTCCGATAAACCGGTATGCATTATTGTACATCACCACATTTCCTTTCACTGTCATCTCAGAGGGGGATGAACCTTTAAGTCCATTGCATCCGTTTTCCAAAAGATAATTATTTTCAATTCTGTTTCCGGCAACGACTTCCGCAGGAACTTGGGTGTCGGTTCGTTCATTGTTGTTACTTCTTTGTCCACATTCAATCCCGATGCCGGCAGCATAACGCACCACATTGTATTTTACCAGCCAATGATGTCCCGCCCGTAAACTCAAGGCTCCCGACGACGCATTTTCCCTTGTTTCCCAGCAATTGCGGGGAAACTGGTTGCCGCAATGTTCAATGATGAATCCAATGACATGAATATAGCCCAATCCTCGTATATGAGGGGCAAAAACACTGCGGCGAGTAGATATTTCAACAAAACTTTTCGCCGAATGACCCTGTTTAAAATGAACAAGCGCCTGATTTGTTGCCAAATCGTACCACCAACTCCCTGCCTGTTCTTCCATCTCTTTTTTCAGCGGCGCTTGCAAATAAGGCTCGCTTTCTACAAAAACCTGTCCGAGTGTGTAGGCTATTTCCTTAATTCCTTCAGGCGCTCCGTCACGACCGTAAGGCGTTGAAGCAAAAATTACTTTGAAAGGATTCGGACTATCAAAATAAAAATCATCGGTAAACTTCATCCTATTCAGGTCGGCAGCAAATATTTCAGCCGATACTTTGTTCCAAGTCTTGTCGTAAACATCGGATCCTTTGATAAATACGCGCTTCCCCGGTTCGCCCATATAGACAATGGGCGCTTGTTCTGTCCCTCCGCGAGGTGGGGATATCCGTTCGCGGTAAATCCCTTCCAATACATAGACCGTATCGCCGGGTTGGGCGATTTCCGCCCCTTTCGATATGGTTTTAAACGGTTTTATCTTTGTTCCCTGATGGGTATCCGACCCTTTGACGGAAACATAATAGATTCCGGCTTGTGCCGGAACAATACCTGCGACAACCAAGATAGCGGCTAAATATTTTCTTGAAAAAGAAAGGATATTCCGATAGATAATATAACTGATATTCATGATTGTAGAATTTTATTTAACATTTTGTATTTTAATTATTATGACGCAAAAGTAGTATTTTATTTTTAAACAAAGCGACAAAGATTTCTTTGTGGCCAATATTTAAAACTCTCCTGTCCGGCGGGCGCGATGAGGCATAATGCCACTAATCGTCTGATAATTAAATTTATTCTATTCATATAATTCCTAATTTTTAATTTTAACCAATCGCACCGGACCGAGCAGACCTGCCGGCTGAAGCGGGGATTCTTTCCGGTGATAATACCAGATGTTGAACGTTTTGCGTCCTTGTGAAGGACGTGGTTGGTTGTTGACGAACCAGTCGGGGAACGATTTCATAGCTCTGCCCAATTCCAGTCCACGGTCTGTACCCCATTCAAAATCGGATGGATATTGTTCATCTCCTATTAATCTGTTCGCCCAATTCACAGATACATGAACTGTAAGCCTGTTCTCTCCCGGTTTCAGCCAATGGGTGATGTCTTTTATATAGGGCGGATGCCATAAAACGCCTGCATTTTCGCCGTTAATCTCCAATTCTGCAATGTCGTGCAACGAGCCGAGGTCTAAAAGGATTTGCTTGTTTTTGCCTATATCTTTAGCGTCTATCCGTATCTCCTTTTCGTAGCTTGCCGTACCGGCAAAATATTTGATAGCAGTATCGGCATGACGGCTAAAATCGATAAGTGCAGGAAATACCTTGCTGAAAGATTGCTCTAATTTAGGCTGAAATAAAATATTCCACTCGCCGTCTATGTTAGTATATGTTTCATGGCGCGGTTTAGTAAAAGGCAATCTCAAAGCAGCATAAGCGGATTTTTTATCTTTGGGAAAAATGACAAAGATTGATTTTTCGGCTTCTAATTTCAAATCTACCAGAGTCGAATTTTCTTTTACTTTCCAGTTCGGCGTTTGCCGGATAGTTCCCTCATAAGCATCCCATAATTCAGGCGTCCGGTCGGACACAGCAAATGAAAATGTTTTTGCTAAAACAGAATCGGAAAGATTGGTAATGAAATATATTTCTGCCTCGGACGTACTTCTGTGGAGAATATTCGAATCTTCAAAACCCACGAATACACCTTGTTGCAACAGCATCTGACAGCGGGCTAAATAGGTGATGAAAGCTTTGCCCGGTTTGAACCAGGTCTGATGTCTGCCGAAATGCGTTCCCCACCATCCGAAACTCATTCCCGGCTGGTATTTGTCGTCAAAAGGCTGATGTACCCAATGATTCAGGAAATACATGTTACCGCCTGAAACAAAACCTTTGTCGGCAAAATATTTCAAGAAAGCAGGGTCTTCCGTATATTGGCTCACTTCCGGTCGTCCGGTAAAAGCCTCTACTCCTACAATGGTTTTTCCGGATTCACGCGATGCTTCGACTATTGCATCCCTGTGGTGCAGAACGCTGGCGCTGTTTGTCCAAAATTCGGTAACTGCCATATCGGGAATGGAAGCTGCTTCAGCCGTATTAAAAGGTCCTGTGTATGGCTGCCAGTAAAATTTCAAGCCTGCTTCATTAATCATCTTTTTTGCTACTTTCCAACTATTGTCTATGATGAGTTTATTGATGACCTCATTTTGAGCCGTTGTAAAACGTCCTAATTCGGAGCGGGCAGCCAAGTATTGCTGGGCAACGATAGAGGGGAGCGGGTCATATCCTTTTTGCCGGATAAATTCTTCGCGAAATCCGGGCGTCCAATTCTGATATCCGGCTTCATAACTGTCTATCCAGATAAAGGTAAACGGATCTCCGATATATTCTTTCAAATGTTCTTTGAGAGGCTCCAATAGCTGCTGCCAGTGATACATATTATCTTCGTAGCTCATTTTGTCCACTTCTAATGATTTTCCGATAATATCGTCGGGAAGCGGATGAGGCGTGGACATCGTCGAGGCATAACAGACACGGCAGATATGCCAATTGCCTTTGGGCGCAGGCCATTTTAGCAGACCTGTAGAATCCATATATGCAGAAATATCCAATA
>JAITQA010000009.1 GCA_031289145.1 Dysgonamonadaceae bacterium
TTCGTGTAAACCAACATGTCAAAGAACTTATATCTTCTTACGAATTGTATCAAAAGATTTATTTACTTTATCAACATATTATAATCTTCCGTTATCGGAATATTTTTCTCAAAATCGTACAGCGTGATGCTGCGTAAAGTGTAATACAACGACCAATAATTATTCAAAGTATTGATATAATTCCGTTTGGCGGTATCTTTTTCGGTAATCGAAGCATTCAGGTCAAGAATGGTTGATTTGCCCAACAGGTAAAGTTTCCGGGCGACTTCGTTGCGGCGTTCCGCCGTATAATCGGCTTTGACGGCTACATGCAACTGGTTGGATTGCAAATTGAACTGTTTCACCAACTTGATGATGTTCATTTCAAAATTGTTTCTTTCCTGGTCTGCTTGGGCGAATACCATATCGCGGCGTGATTTGGCCAATTGCACCTGTCCTTTCCCGCGCCCCCAATCCAAAACCGGCAAACGGAATCCGATTTCCACATGTTGCTGATTCAAAGGATTTTTGTAAGCCGTTTCTATTTCTCTTCCGGTTTGCGCCAATCCGAACTGCATGTATAAATCAGCTTTCAATCCGGTCGAAGCTTTGGCATTGGCTACGCTGCTTTCGCTTTCTAATTTTTGCCGTTGTAAATCCAAGATGTCGGGACTGTTCTGTAAAGCGTATTGCAAAGCCTCCTGAAAATATATGTCTTTCAAAGGAATATCATTATCTATAACAACAACAATCGGCAAAGCGTCCTTGATGCCCAAGTAAGAACGCAAATTTTCCATGCAATCGTCCACCTCCAACTGGGCGTTCAACTGATTGCTTTCCTCATTCAATTTATTGATTTCCAACTGAAGCATTTCGTTTTCGGTAATCGTTCCGATATTGTAACGTCCCTGCGCAAATACATACAAGGTATCGGCATTGGCAAAATTGGTCCGGGAAATTTCCAGGTTGGTCTGGGCTTTCGCCAAGCCAAAAAATTTATCGGTAGCCCTTGCCGACACCAATTCCAAGGATTCCACGTAAGTCCTTTTGGCAGCTTCAAAACGGATGGGTTCGATTTTCTTGTCCCATTTCAGGTAATTATAACCGAATAACGATTGCTGATAGCCGACAATTACGGGAGTCGATTTGTAGGAATACGCATTATTAGTTAGTTCGTCCAAACGCTGTAGTCGGCTCTGTACAAATATATTACCACCTGTAAAAGCAATATTCTGGGAAATAGACAAAGTGGCGTCCGCTTGCAATTGATTTTGCTGAACATATTGCGCCGTTCCGTCGGGAAGCGTGATGGCATTGATGGAGTGATTGAAATTAGGCGTAGAATTGAACGACAAAGAAGGCAGGTAATTGGCCTTGTAATAGCAATAATTCCAATACGAGGAACGAAAACTGTGGCGGGCGTACAATACATCCGGCGACTGCTGCCGGGCTATGTCGATTGCTTGATGCAAGGTAATCGTCAACACAGTATCTTGTTTCTCCTGCGCACAAACATGCGGCAAAAATACGCTCTGAAATAGGATTATGGCAAAAATTTTCTTCATATTTAACCTTATTTGCAATAATAACAACAAATCCCGTGCCAATAATTTATAATATTGAATATAAGTATTTTATGAATATAGTAAATAATCAAATATGTGCGAAATCGCACATATTGTGTGCGGAATCGCACTTGTTTGACTGAAAAATAATGTTTACCTTTACAGCCGGATATAGATTAGATTATGGACAAAAAGGGTAAAATATTAATCATTGACGACAACGAAGATGTGCTTTTTGCGCTGAACGCCTTGTTGTATCCATACACGGAAAAAGTGAAAGTAAGCGCTTATCCCGAAAAGATAGCGCATTACATGGAAACTTTTCGTCCCGACCTTATCCTGTTGGACATGAACTTCCGGAATGATGTAGTGAGCGGGAAAGAAGGCTTTTTCTGGCTGAAAAAAATTCTGGAAACCGACCATGAAGCCATTGTTATCCTGATGACGGCTTACGCCGATACCGAAAAAGCCGTACAAGCCATCAAAGCCGGTGCGACGGATTTCATATCCAAACCGTGGGAGAAAGAAAAATTACTGGCTACCATCTCGTCCGCACTGAAACTGAGGGAATCGCGCAAGCAAATCGAAAACCTCAAGATGCAGGTGCAATCGTTGAGTAATCCCGATTATCCGGAAATCATCGGTGAATCGGAGGTGATGCTCGAAATTTTCTCCTTGATCGAAAAACTGTCCGAAACGGAAGCAAACATACTCATACTCGGAGAAAACGGTACGGGAAAAGACTTGATTGCCCGCGCAATTTTCCATCATTCTCCGCGTGCCCAAAAAGTATTCACAACCATTGATTTGAGCGTCATCCCGGAAACGCTCTTCGAAAGCGAACTGTTCGGTTACGAAAAAGGGGCATTTACAGACGCCAAGACGGGAAAAGCCGGACGAATGGAAATTGCATCCGGCGGAACGCTTTTCTTGGACGAGATAGGCAATTTGTCACTTTCCATGCAGTCTAAATTATTGACTGCCATTGAGAAAAAACAGATTTCAAGATTAGGCTCTACCCGCATCCTTCCGATTGATGTGCGTTTTATCAGCGCCACCAATATAGATATTTTCCGGGCGACAGAAGAAGGCAATTTCAGGCAAGACCTTTTGTATCGAATCAATACAATCGAAGTCCATGTTCCGCCTTTGCGCGAACGCGACCACGACATTGTTTTGCTGTCTGAATATTTCATAGAAAAATTTGCGCATAAATACAAGAAAAAAATCAGCGGATTATCGCCGGAAGCCAAGGCGAAAATCATGCAATACACTTGGCCGGGCAATGTGCGCGAATTGCAGAATGTGATGGAAAGGGCGGTGATTCTTTCGCAGGACAAACTGCTGATGGCCGGAAGCATTACCCTGCAAACCGAAAAGAAAAAAGAGAGCGAAAATCTGAATCTGGAAAGTATGGAGCGGACAGCCATAGAAAAAGCATTGAAACGAAGCGACGGCAATATAAATAAAGCTGCCGAATTGTTGGGAATTAGCCGCTACATTTTGTATAGGAAGATAAAGGGTAAAGCACTATGAGAGGTGATTTACGTACACGTCCTTGCGAAGCCGGAGGCTGAAGCAATCCAGAAAGAAGTAACTGGATTGCTTCGGGCTGCGCCCTCGCAATGACGGTTTCTCAACGGACGTCGCCGTCCTTGCGAAGCCGGAGGCTGAAGCAATCTAGAAAGAAAGGTAACTGGATTGCTTTGGGTTGCACCCTCGCAATGACGGTTTCTCAACGGACGTTGCCGTCCTTGCAAAGCCGGAGGCTGAAGCAATCCAGAAAGAAGTAACTGGATTGCTTCGGGCTGTGCCCTCGCAATGACGGCATTAACAATAGTATAAATAAAAACGAAGGAAAATGGAACGAGGCGGAGCAGTATATATTATGGCAAACAAACGCAACGGCACTTTATATACAGGTGTTACCGGTAACCTACGGAAACGGGTGTGGGAGCATCGTACACATGTGTTTCCTGATGGATTTACTGCTAAGTACAAATGCCATTTGTTGGTTTACTATTGTGGATTTTCCAGAATAGAAGAAGCCATCACAGAAGAAAAGCGCATTAAAGGAGGAAACCGTAAAGCGAAGTTGAAACTTATTGAAGACATGAATCCGCAATGGAAAGATTTATGGGAAGATATAGAAGAATGGAATTAAGTAGGCGTGTTTACGTCCTCGCGAAGCCGAAAGCTGAAGCAATCCAGAAAAAAAGGTAACTGGATTGCTTCGGGTTGCACCCTCGCAATGACGGTTTCTCGACGGTCGCGGTTGCCAAACTACTCCATACAATGAATGTGGTACGATGGTTGTCAGTTGGCAAGTCAGATGACGGCTACAGTTCTGATAATAAAAATTTCAAGAATGAGTAAAAAAACAAATACAACAGATTCGCACGCTCTCAAGTCTTCCCTTCAGGATAGATTTAGAGGGACTTACAATTCTAAATTACTTGTCCGGATGCTATGGCTTGTCCTGTTTTCGGTCGCAACAGGTTTCTCGTTGAGTTTCAAACTCTACTGGGTAAGTATTTTGTGCGCCTTTATTTTGTTCCTGTTCATATACCGCCTCTATCTTTTCCAGAAACGAACCGTGAAAGATATGAAACGCCTGATAGACGCCATTCATTTCTCGGAATTTAATATTTCTTTCGCCCGTTTTTCAGAAAAAGGACTTGCACCGGAATTGATACCGGAGATGGAATATTCAATTTCCCATTTTAATCAGAAATTACGAAAAATGGCGACAGAGCAGAATTTTTACGACGGACTGTTGAACCGGATTGATTTCGGCATCATTGTCATCGACAAACAAGGCAAAGTCAATTGGATAAACAAAGCCGCATTGGATGTATTCGGGAAACCACAACCCCGCATTTTAAGCGATTTGAAGAGTGTTTCGCCCGAATTACCGGAAATTTTCGGCAAACTGCTTCCCCGCGAAACGAAAATTATCCGGATTGAACGGGAGAAAGAAATCCACCAATTGGCGGTGACAGCCATCTATTTTATTTCGGAAGGACGGGAATTGAAACTGATTAGCCTGAAAAATATTCAGTCGGTGCTGGAAGAAAGCGAAAGCGATGCTTGGAAAAGACTCATCCGGGTTTTGACGCACGAAATCATGAATTCGCTTACACCGATTATTTCCCTGTCGGAAACTTTTTCGGAACAGAACGAAGAAAACCGGGAATGGCTGAGCCGCGCCATGCAAACCATTCACCGTCGCAGCAAAGGCTTGGTCGATTTTGTGAACAATTACAAGAAACTGACTCATATTCCGCAGCCGGTCGTTCGTCCGTTTTCCGCAGCAGAATGGATAGACGACATCTGCCGACTGTTGAAAGCCGATGGGTTTGTTTTTGATTTCACTGTCGAACCGCAAGATATAATCATCGAAGCCGACAGGGGATTGATGGAACAAGTGTTGATTAATTTAGTCAAAAACGCCTGCGAATCATCATCGCCCGGCAAATCCGTTTCGGTGCATGTGCGGATTATAAAAAACGAATACCAGCGGCCGGTCGTCAAGGTTTCCGATAACGGCGACGGCATCCTGCCCGAAGTGTTGGACAAAATTTTCGTGCCGTTTTTTACGACAAAAACCACCGGTTCAGGCATCGGTCTAAGCATTTGCCGGCAGATTGTAAGCCTGCACGGCGGGGTTATTTCGGTACATTCCGAACCGGAAAAAGGGAGTTGTTTCACGATACAATTGTGATGTTAAAT
>JAITQA010000032.1 GCA_031289145.1 Dysgonamonadaceae bacterium
CGTCCGCCACCGGATTTCACCCAATTGGCGGTAGGGCTTTTCGGGTCAATGGTGCGCCAGGTGGTCAAGTAGCCGTCGGGTTCCTGTCCGTAGGCAATCACGCTGATAATGGAATCCAGGTAGCTGTCCAAATCAGGATTGGGCGCGTTAATGAGCGAATAGGCTGCTCCTTCGATGGTTTTATACACGTCGGTATCGTCAAACGGCATGGCGCCGCGGGCTTTGCCCGTGCCGCCGCGAATGACGTTTCCTGCGGTCGTGAAGTTTTCCAGACGACCTTCGCTCTCGCATTTATCGAAAGCGTAACGGATGGTCTTTTCCTGTATGGTGTGTATCTTCGGCAACCAGAAACGGTCGGTCAACTCAACCTGGTTGAGTTTTACCTGTTGAATAGGATAACCGGCTTGCCCGGTTGCCTGATTACCTGCACAGGAAAGCAGATAAATTGTTCCCACTATTAAAATAAACTGTTTCATTTGTACTATCTTTTTTTATTACAGGCTTATAAAAAATTCATACGCAGGAATTATCTCAATAACGCCATCTTCGGTTGAGATGCAGTCTTTCTGATTGAAAGTAACGATTGTACCGCTTGCGTGCTTAAAAAATTTCATAGCTTGCTGTAAACCGTTTTTTTCTCTTGCCAAATTCATATCGTCAAGATGCCAACAAACCTGTATAAGATACTTTATTTCAGTATTTTTCATTACAACAAAATCACATTCGCCGCTTTCATTGAAATAAAAAATTGATTTGTTATGCCGTCGCAAATGCAAATAAACGGCATTTTCCAAAGAATGACCGATATTTTCGCTGAATTTGAAAGCCAGGCTATTGCAAATTCCTGTATCTATTGAATACAGTTTTTTGGGGTTACGCGCCTGCGTTTTAAGCGAATAATTGAATTGCGGAACAAAATCGAACAAATAGGCGTCTGTAAGATATGAAAAATATTCCAAAATGGTAGATGCCGATTTTATTCCGAATAAATTTATTAACTTATTTGCAGACAATTGATTAGCAATATTTGCACACAAAAACAGCGTTAATTGACGCAGTGACTCCACATCTTTCAACGAATGTCGGACTGAAATATCTTTGATAATAATGTCGTCAACCAATGAAGTCAGAATAACAGATTGCCCGGATTTCAAATATTCGGGCATTCCGCCATCTTGCAAATACTGCTTCAAACTCGCCTCGTTTGCCTCTTGATGCCTGATTTTCAGAAATTCGGAAAATGAAAAAGGAAACAATTCGACAGAAATCTGCCTGCCTGTCAAGTGAGTTGCCATTTCCGTACTCAACAAAGTGGCGTTTGAGCCGGTTACAAAAACTTTATAACCATCATTAAGTAGCTGATGTACAAATATTTCCCATCCATCAACAAGTTGTATTTCATCAAAAAACAGCATGGTGGACTTGCGTTGTTTTATTTCGTTAAGCAAACGCACAAAATCGCCTGTTTCAAAAGTCGCGAGGCGAATATCCTCAAAATTCAAAAACAGCGTTTGGGCATAATTTTCGCCTGCAATTTGCAACAATAGCGTACTTTTTCCGCAACGGCGAATGCCGGTAATTATTGTTGCGTAATTTTCAATAATCGGCACTTGCGGTAATATATCACGCTGAATACCAACATCTTTTGTCAAAAATGTCTCGCGTTGCTTGTCAACAACCAGCGCTATTTGTTCCTGTAAAAGCATAATAATTATATATTTTCGGTAAAGATACAAGTTTTTTCATTACCAAACAAAAATATCTTTCATTACTAAACAAAGATGTCTTTCGTTACCAAACAAAAAAACTTAAATCGCTGTCCTGCATTGTTTTTATTATTTTTGATATACCCTTACATAATCAATTTCGTATTTCAGAGGGAAAGCCGCATCATCGGGCGTTCCGCCATTCTGTCCACCGATTGCCAGATTGAGCAAAATATAGTGCGGTTGCTTGAACGGATTGGTGTGGTTGCCGATGGCGCCGTTTTGCGTATCTTTCAGCAATGTTTCATTCAGCAGTTCGTCATCTAAATACAAACGGATGGCTTCTTCGTCCCAGTCCATGCGCCAGTTGTGGAATTTATCCGCCCAATCGGGGTCTTTGTCCGTAAAATGTGAAAAGGGAACGGTTTGCGAATCCCATTTGGCATTGTTAGGCGTATCCGTACCCCAGGCGGCATTTGCCAAAATGTGTGGCACATCTTTTATCCGGTAGTATTCCATGATGTCGATTTCGCCGTTCGAGGGCCAGGGCATGGATTTTCCCAGTGTCCAGATGGCAGGCCACGCACCTGAAGCGGTTGGTATTTTTGCACGAATTTCAAAACGTCCATATAAAAATTCTTTTTTGCCCACCGTTTTGATGCAGGACGAAGTGTATTCGGCAAATTGTCTGTTGCGTCGCCAGTCGCCGCTCTCCGCTTCATACCTCGGATTGGGAACAATTTCTTTTTTGCCGGTTATGGTAAGTATGCCGCCTGATACCGAGGCATTTGGAGCTTGATACCATTGCCATTCGCTGTTTCTTACAAAACCCTGCTCGTGATTCCATACCGCAGGGTCGGGTTGACCTTCGTAATCAAATTCGTCGCTCCAAACCAAACGGTAGCCCACAGGAACAGCCAATACCGATACCGGTTGCGCTTCCAAATTTGAGGATCGCTCGCCATCACCTTGTTGCACTTTTTGGACAAACAGATGCAATTGTTGCCGGTCTTTCCACAATTCCGTATCGTAAGTCGGCTCCCACTCTCCTACCGAATAATCCGTCAGGTCTTCTATTTTCCATTGATTTGTTGATAAATCGTCACAAGAGGCCATCGAAACCCGACTGCCTCTTTCTTCGTCCCGAAAAATCAGTATCCATTGTTTTTGCTTGTTTTTGTCCAAACAAAGGATTTGTGGTCGCGCAATGGGAATCTTTTTGGTTCCCATGCCGCTTAACGAAAACGGCGTTTTCCTGAAATCTAAGGAAACATCCTGCCACTGCTTGTTTTCGTCTAAATACATAACATGGTATTGGGGAATTTGCGAATCTGCCCGGCGGTAATAAGTCGCAATACAGGGGTTTCCTGCATTATCTGTCGTCATGGAAGTTTGGTTAATCAATTCGCTGTTTTGAGGGATACGACAGGCATACCCGGCGGTTTGCGCCGTAATGGGCAATTTGTATTTTTCGCCTTTCGCGTTCATCCATGTTTTGCCGCCATCGGTCGAACGTGCGTAGCACATATCGTGGTTGCTTGCCACATCAGGCGTTTCGCGCCATACCCATGACAGATGAATCGCACCTTTTTTGTCCGTACAGACCTGCCAGTAGGCGTTGCGTAAACCTTCGCCGTCAATCAGGTTTGTGTGTAACTGCATCCATGTTTTTGTCCGGGTGTTGTAGCGGTTCAATACCAGATTGCCGTTGCCCGAACCACCGTCGCGATACAGAAACAGCAAATTTCCATCCGCCGTTTTATAAAATCCCGGATAAGTGACTTTATTTTCCCGCGTTCCGGTCATCACTTGTTTTTCATCCAACTCCAACGACAACGGGTATTTGCTTTTGGCATAATTCAGCGGAGAATTATGATGGTCCCACGCGACATGTAAATATCCGCTTCCGTCCGTCATGATGGAAATACAGTTGTGAGCGTCTTTTATATTTCCTTTGTACGGCGTTTTTTTCAATTCCCACTGTGCACCGTTCAAACTTCGCTTGCCGAGGCATACAGCGCCTTCGGAATCGTAATAAGCAATAAATTGCAGGGTGTCGTAACTGACCACCGAATTGTTCCGGAAAATAACGGCATTGACCGAATTTCCTGCCCAGCCATAAGGAATTTGTCCGTTACTATTTATAAAAAACGATAGGGAAATCAATAATAGTGTTATCTGTTTCATGTGAAAAGACCTCTCCTCTTTATTTATTCTTTTATTGCGTGGTCTTTTGGAAATTTCACTCCGCTCCACGCTTTTTTAGATGTCCAATCCTGTGCTTCGGAAGTCCAGAACGAATGGTCGGCAGGTAAACCCAAGGGAAGAAAAATTTCCGACGTCAGGTAAAGGCTGCCGTTATTCGTGTACCAATCCGCCAAATCGGGTTGATGACCGGCAAAACCCAATTGCAGGAAACCGCCGGCATTGAAATTTCCATCCACCGAAAACATCCGTTTCATCACAGACGTCAAAGCGTTTCTTACCTGTCCTTCGGAAAGTTCTTCCGGCAAATATTCTTTCCATGACTGCAAAGCCAAGGGTTGGAAAACGCCCAGCCGGTAGGTCATCGAACGTCCGAAAACGGGGAATGTACCTTCCGGAGAAATCAATCGTTCCAGAATTATTCCATAGCGTTGCACCCGTTTGCGGGCAATGTCCAGGTTCTTTTGCACGATTTCCAAATTTTTATCGCGCAAAAGAAGTTGTCTATTTACCAATACCTCCAATACCTGCACATACATCGGTTGGATGACGTAACTGTTGTAATAATCGAAAGCAAAACGTTCTCCGTCCGAATACCATCCGTCGCCTACATACCACTCTTCAATTTTGCGGATAGCGCTGTGAATACGATACATGTCATGCTGTGCATTAACTGAAAGCAGGAAAGTTTCGACCGTTGCCGAAAACAACAGCCAGTTGGTATAAGGCGGGTCGATGCGGCGCAATTGGGTAAATTCTTCGATATATCGTTTTTTCGTCAATTCATCCAAGGGTTCCCACAATTGTTTGGGAGCGCGGAGGAAACTGCTTGCGATATAAGCGGCATCCACCAAAGGCTGCCCCTCGTTACGCCACAGCAGATAATCGGGACTGTCGGGATTGACGGCATGCACGTAGCTTTTCAATGCCCACTCACGCAGCTGTTTACGCTGTTTTCCTTCGGCGGAATCATCATCGGGCAGGGCAAGCCAGGGGGCAATACCATCCATCAGTCGCCCGAACGCTTCCATGTAAGACACACGTTTGTCGCGTCCGTCCCAGGTAGGACTTAACTCCAACTGCATGTTCTTCGACAATTCGCCTTTGCTCATGTTGCTGAGTATAGGGGCGGATATTTTGTAAGCCAAATCCGACCAGTA
>JAITQA010000015.1 GCA_031289145.1 Dysgonamonadaceae bacterium
TAGAGATTCATACCAAAAGAGGCGAAGCGTTTAGCCCCATTCTATCGGATAACATCAAACCGGTGATGCCACTCGGTTATCAGTTACCGGTTGAATTTTATTCACCCGAATACGATACACAGGATAGTATTAACAGTCCGAAACCGGATTTACGGACTACCATCTATTGGGAACCGAATGCTTTAACAGATGACAAAGGTAATGTCAAATTAGATTTTTATACAGCAGATACTTCAGTTACTTATTCTGTTGTCATCGAGGGGATAAGTGATGATGGCAGGCTGATACACTATCGTGGTGATTCCCTGATAAGGGTGGAATAAATCGAAAAATCGTATATACCCGAATAGACCGTATGGGATTCCCCGTCAGGCAAAAAGACTGTCGCCTGGGTATTTGTCGGTACAACCACCGTCAGGTGGAATTTTTCATCCGTCCGTTTCCATTCTACTGAAATATTTCCATAAATTGTTTCATGATTGGCTTTTATGTATGTTAAATCTCCCACGACCCGGGGTCGTACCGTAAATGTTTTGAAACCGGGCGTCACAGGTTCGATACCTGCCAAACTCCGGAAAAACCATTCGTCTATCTGCCCCATCATAAAATGATTCCATGAAGCGCCTTTGCGCGGGTCCCATTGCTCGGTCAACGTCGTAACGCCGAATTTCAATTGGAAACCGTATCCGGGCGCTTCTTCGTGATTGTGCATCAGGTACATCAATTCATTTTCACCGTTTAGCGCCAAGGCCTGGAAGAGATAACGGTTGCCGACATCTCCCGTTGTCAAACGATTGCCATGCACCTGAATATCCGTTTTCAGGTTTTGCATAACATCCTGCCTGTGTTGCGGTTCAACCAGTTCCATGAAAAGGGCGACTGCATTACAAAACTGACTGCCTGTCCCGTATTGTTTGGTTGCTTTATCAAAGAATTTGTCATTAAATGCTTGCTTGATACGGGCGGCTAATGATTTATATTTTTCATTTTCGGCTTTTTTATTACACATTTCAGCTGCTTTGGCAAGCCAATAGGCAGCGTAATAATAATGTGCGGAAGCCGAAACGGCTATCGGACTGTTTTTTGCATAACCGGCGCGATGTTCTCCATAGTCGTACCAGTCGCCCAAACCGTGGGAAACAATATAATTATCGGATTTGGAAGTCAGATAATCCACATAACGCTTCATCACAGGATAATAGTTCACAATAAGACTGTTATCGCCATAAAATTTATAGTACATCCATGGGACGAGGATGCCTGCAATACCCCATTCCGGAGAATCGCTGAAATCGCCTCCAAAAACAACGTATTCCGGAACAATGGAGGGAATCAAACCGTTTTTCCACTGTCCGTCGCTGATATCTTGCATTATTTTTGGGAAAAATTGGGTTAAATCCCAATTGTACAGCAAGCCGGGGCCATTAAGATGGGTTTCTTCCAGCCAGCCTAATTTTTCCCGGTGCGGACAATCGGTGAAAACAGCCTGCATATTGCTTTTTACGGCATTTTTTATCAGGATATGCGCACGATTAAACATTTCATTGGAAGATTCGAAATGTCCGTTTTCCGTGACGGAGTTGTAGATGAAGTTGGATTTTACTTCAATAATAAGTGGTTTATTCTCTTTACCGGAGGATAATACATCTGCTCCGTCAATCTGTATGTATTGAAATCCATAATAGGAAAATTCAGGATGCCATGCTTCAATTCCTTCTCCTTTCAGGGTATAAGAATAGGTGTGCGGCCCACCCGATTGTTTTTGGGAAACTTTACCGGTATTTTTGTCTAAAACTTCACCGACAGTCAGTCTTACCGTCTGACCTTTCTTTCCGCTTAGCTTGATAAACGGATAACCGGAAAGGTTTTGCCCCATATCCAAGATGTATGATGTGTCGATTTTCGTCATGGAAACGGCAGCGTATTCTTCCGAACTTTGCACATTGCCGAGCTGTTGGGCGCGAAGCAGACCTGATGGCGCTTCCTGCACTACAACCGGGTTCCATAAACGGTCGTCGAACCCTGCACTATCCCAGCCCGGTTGTTCCAGCCGGGCGTCATAGTCTTCTCCACCGTAAATATTATTGAAAGTAAGCGGACTCAGGTCGTATTTCCAGGTGTTATCAGAAGCGATAAATTCCTGTGTACCATCTTTATAATACAGATGCATTTCAAGGAACAAGGTCGGCGGACCGAAACTTATCCAAAGTTTCTTATAGCGGTCTCCTATTGCATTGTAAAAGCCGTTTCCCAATAGGATACCGACTGCATTTTCACCTTCCTGCAATAGTGTATCCAATTGATAAGTATTATAATAGACGGTTTTATCGTAATCGCTCCAAGCCGGTGCGAATATATCTTTACTCACTTTTTTTCCATTGACGGATAAGTTGTAGTGACCTAATCCGGAAACATACACAATCGCCTTTTCAATGGGTTTTGAAGCATTGAATGTTTTCCGCAAGCAGATGCTGCGTAGCGCCAAAGGATGAATCCGGTCGAAAATATTTTTGTTTTCCTCCTTTTTCAGGGAAGGCGCATGAAAATCCCGACGGCCTGTAGGCAAATTTGCATTTGCTTTGGTAACAGCTCCTATCCATTGTGTATTCGGAGAAAGCGTGGGTGCGGTTTCAAAATAAACCGGTTCGCTTTCAGTTTCGCTTCCTTGCCCATCCCATACTTTTACAACCCAATAATAGCGCGTTGCAGCTTGCAGTTTTTTCCCTTTGTAGACCACCAACTGACTTTGGTCCGATTGCTTTTTGCCGGAATCCCATGTATATTTATCCGCCTTATCCTGCGAAATAAATATCCGGTAAGCTGTCTGCCGGTCGCCTTGTACATCGGACAATAATTTCCATCCGAAACGTGGCTGACTTGCTTCGATAGCCAGGGGATTTCGCATCATTTCACAAGTCAAATCGACCGGAGTCATTTTTGCCTGAAGATTGCAAATCAGGCAAAGACAGAAAAATAAAGAAGCGCTCAAATGTTTCATGTAACAATGTGTTATAAATTTGTTTCCATTTTTTGCAAAGTCTCGGAGCGAGCGGCTACTTTACCGTCAACCAATACATAAAAGCCTTTTCCGTGATGGTATTTAGCGCCTGTTTTATCCCAGACGATGGTAATAATTTTGCCATGATACGATACCTTATCCAGGCAGAACCAGTCCCATTTATTCTGGGGAATCAACGGATTTACTTCCAGTATATTATCCGCCCGGGGACGTAAGCCGACCAAACCGGTAATTATTAAGTCATTGAAAGTGGAATGGTTGTAATAGCGGCTACGTTCCTGGTCGCCCTTCAGCCAATAGCCGGTTTTCTCATCCTGGTATTCTCCCACATAAGGATGTCCGCGGTGATACTGGCTTTGCACATAACGTTCGAATAAATCGAAATAAACGCTGTCTTCGATAATGGGTGCAGGATAATTGTTCTTATAATTGGCTAAGGCGCTAAGCGTCTGGGCGGAAGCAAAGGGCCAGATTGCCCCGTCCCATTCACAACTACAACAACCATGTGTCCGAAATTCCGGATGGCAACGTTCGGCGGTAGTCAATCCGTATGGGGCGAGAAAACCGCGAGGATTGGTGACTTGCTTCCATGCCTGTTCATAATTTTTTCCGGAATCCGGCAAATTGAAATACCAGGGAAGATAACCGATGGCTTCCCGTACTTGGGCAAATTCGCCGGGAGCACGCAACGTTTCAAAGAAAAGACTGTCCGAATTCCAGAGTTGTGTTTGTACCAGTTCTTTGATGGCTTTCGCTTGGCTTGCATAGGAATCGGATAATGTTTTGTCGCCGTTCAACAATGCGATGGCAGACAAAGCATCGGCATTTCCATACATATAACTGTTGATGGTGGGGCGGGCATATTGTTTTCTTCGTCCGCCGCTGATGGACTCTTCCATACCATCCTTGACATCTTCCTGCCAATACAGTCCTGAAGGCAGGAGATGGTCGTTCCAGTCTGTAAATTCCTGTTGCAAATCGGGAAACAGGTCTGATAGCCATGACTTATCGCCATCCACCTTGTATTTGTTGTAGAGGGCATCCGCCGTCCAACTGCTGAATTTACGGTATTGCCGCATGGGTTTACCTTCATTTCCACGGAACCACGCACGGATGTATTCGTTGACATAGTCCTTGTTATGCAACCAACGGGATTCATAGACATGGTGTCCGATTGCACAGGCAATCATATTGTATTTGTCTGCATAAGAACGATTCACCAAAAATTCAGTCATGACATGGCCGATTGGCGTTTCCTTGATATGTTTCCGCAGGCTCCACCAACGAAAATAGTAAATTTCCTCGAAATTTTTTTGCGGACATTCAAACAAAGGGATATTTTCTTTCATCCAATCCCAGGATTGAGCGTTCGGAATCGCTTGCGCAATGTTTTCATCTTCCATTGTATTGAAATAATCCACGTGGAATTTGAAATCATCCGCATGCAGCATTGCTGCCGACGGCAAAGGCGTCGCTGTTTTCAGATAAGAGATATAGTATTCCGCCAAGGGTTCATCTTCTCCGGCTTGCGAAAGGTCGGCATCGCTCGTATAAGGCGTATTCGCCGTCGGGATTTCCGGAATATCTCCTGTCCGGAAAACGATTCTTTCAATGGATTCGACCGGTGCAAAAAACAAGCGGGTAGTTGATTTATCGTTTACCTTCAGCGTTAAACTTCTGGTCGCTACCGATACCCGAATATCAAACGTATAAATTTTGCCTGAGTCATACTTGGAAAGATTTGTATATTTGTAATTTGTCTTTAGTTTTAAGACGCCTTCTCTGTCAAAGATAATACGTGTACAAGCCTGTCCTTTGGTATTCTGAAACTCTATTTGCAGGTTTCCCTTATCGTTTTGCATGGGTTTCACGGCAAAAGAAACGTTTAATTCACGTGATTCCGGAATTATTTTCTCCGCTTTTGCATAATCGAATAAATCTTTGTCTTTCAAAGCCAACCACCGTTTTCCATCTTGTTTTTCAATAGAAACGGGCGCCCATAATGGACTGTAAACATTCCAAGCATCCAATTCCTTGCCTTCCGGAAGCGAATCAAATACATCATCGGCATGATGCAAAGCCTTATTGGTAACCGGAACCGGGATTTTTGAAATCCAGATATCTTCTTTATTCATGCTGTAAGTCACCCAAAGATTTTTATCGGGAGGCGTTCCGTTATTTTCCAATATGCCTCTGACATATTGCGGCCCACGGGATTTTTCCGCTCCTTTGTATCGCATGGGCGTAATATCGCCGTGAATCAACCAGAGACCGGTATATTCCAAGCCATCTTTACTCAAAGAAACGGCCAAAGGCCAACGAAATTCGGAAGGATTATACACGGTAGCAAACATGCCGTCGGAAAGTTTTTGTCCCCAGATTTTAGCATTCCCATTCACGAATCCGGGCGCTCTTTTCACATCCGCCCAAGTTTTTCCTCCATCGGAACTGACGGATGTAAGTGCATTTTTCCAGAAACCTACTACGTTGCCATCGTTCAGGTGATAATAACTGAATGCTTTGTAATCTTTTTGCAGCGGAATAAGCGGGTCGTTCCGGTCGGCTTCCTCTACCCATTGCATCATGTATAAAGGACTGTTCAGCAATTCATCGCAAGCGGCGACAAATTCCTTATCCTTACTTTTTTTATAAAAAGGATAATTCGTATTGCTTTCGTTGAAATTATGATTGTAACGAATGAAATAAATCGGACCGAAACTGCCGTCGGCTTTGATTTCCCGTATAACCCGACCGATACCGTTTCCATCATTCGGACCATCACCATCGCCCAGACATACCCCATAAAATCCCATCGTCAACAAGCGGCCTTTCGAGGAGGTGAAAAATCCTACTCGTTGATGTACAACTGTTTTCAGATTGCTTGCCGGAGTTCCTTTCCCATCTTTGGAATAGCCGTCCGGAACATTATACGGTGGAAACAGGACAACAGGCCCGGACCAATGGTATCCGTCTTTGGAGGTTAGCAGCAATACTTGTCCGGGCGGAACATGTTCTCCGATTTCATTGCTCAGGTATTGCAAATAAAAAGTATTGTTCCGGTATGCCAGCATGGGTGCATGATTGTATGTCCAGCCGAAACCGTCTCCTTTTTCGGGATATTGCCGGTTTGCCCGCATAGTCTGGATATTATGGACACCTATTACAGGACTTAATTGTCCATGATGGTAATCTACATTCGAAAGCGTTTTTCCTGAATAATGTGCATAATCTTGTGAAAAACAACTAATTGAATAAAAAATCAATAAAAATAAAAAAAGACTTTTCAACTTATTCATGCGAAAATATATTGTGTTAATGTATTTTAATATCCGGGATTTTGATAGTATACTCCGCCTTCCGCTAATGTAGCGGTATAAGTAGTAGATATCGGGCGTAGCGCGTATTCCGGTTTAAAGAAAATCGCCAAGTCGGGATGTGTACTTTTCAAGTAGGAATCGTTTTTGAACATTCCGGTGCGTTTCAAATCATAAAAACGGCAATACTCTCCACACAATTCCCGTCCCCGTTCATCTAATACAATCCGAACAGACGGCGTTTCCGTCAAGGGTTTCGCCTCCGCCCGGGTACGGATTTTATTAATATAAGCCAAAGCGCCGGAACCACCGTTTACATAGATGTCTGCTTCTGCAGCAATCAGATAAATTTCAGCCATCCGCATCATAAAAGTAGCATTCAGGTTGCCGTTGCGTCGAGAACCGGCATTTACTACGTAATAGTTGCTACTGTTGTGTTTTGTCAGTGAAGGATAAAAATAATTGAACAGGTTTTCAGCCGAGCCGTCGGAAGGGTATCCTGTGCTTGGATTTTTATAAGCATAATTTATGTTTATATTTTTCCCCGCATCGTTATAAATATCCTTATAGTCTACGACAAGGTAAGATTTTGTCAGTTTGGATGCAGATTCTCCGGCATAATCCGCATCTTGCGGCATAATGAATTTAATGGCTTGATCGCCGACTGTTAAAGATTTACTCAATACGGAAGCATCTTTGTCGTATTTATTAACAGTACCCTGATCCCAAGTATAATTGGTATTTGCTTTCCATGTAGTCTGGAAAGATTTATGGAATCTTGGGTCCATGGTATTATCATTCTGGACGAAGAGGTTTAGCAGATGTTGGGTCGGCATAAAATATCCGGGCTGGTTACCACCCCATGTTATCCGGTTTTCCTGATTGTCAACACAAGCGCCGAAATTATCAAATTTGCAATAAAAATATTCATTGTTCCGGTTGGTACGGTAATTTCCATTGCTGGACCCGTGTCCATCGCTGCCTACGTACCAGCGGTGTTTCCAAAGCGCCTCTTTATTTGTCCAATTATTCGCCTCCAGAAATACCTCATCGTATGTAGGATACAGATAGGCGTTATAAGTTGCACCACCTGATTCGGCATCGTCGATCAACATCCGTGCATATTCAAGCGCTTTGGCGGCATATTTATTTTTATTGGCCTCATCGTATTGTATAACTTGCAGGCAGGTTTTTGCTAAAAAGCCCAAAGCTGCTTTTTTAACAGGCCGGGTAGTCATAGCATGATCCCCTACGGGCAACCATTGCAATGCAAATTCCAGATCAGGGAAAATAATTTCGTTGTAAATGGTCAAGGGATCTGTTCGTTCGGGATGAAAATCTATACCGGCGGGAGGTTCGGTAATCATCGTGACACCACCGAATTGTTCCACAGCATTGAAATAATAAACAGCCCTGAGAAAATAAGCTTCTGCTACTATCCGATTTCTTTCTTCTTCTGTTTTAAACGGAGGCAAGGCCGATAAGGAAATGGCCATGTTACACGAACCTATGCCATCGTAAGTACCATTCCACCAATTGTTCGTATAGGTTGTATTGGGCGCAGCCCCGGCAAAAAACCAGAACCATTCCCTGTAAGAGGCGGATTTATTGGCTTGATAAGTCCAAAGGTCGGTATCACCTTCCGTTAAACTCATCCAATTATCGGAACCGTAAAAATAACGCTCCATCGCAAAATAACATTGGTTAATCAATGTTTGATAACCATCAATACTTGCCGCTGTGGTTTCCATTGTGAAACCGCCCGGATTTTCTTCTTCTAATGAGCAGGAAGAAAAGCAAAGTAAACAAGCGATGATAAATCCCGTAGAAAGTATAGTATATATTTTTTTCATGATGATCTATTATTTAAAAAGTTACATTAATACCAAATACAAATTGCTTATATAGAGGGAAAGCATCAGCCCCATTGGTTTCCGGGTCTGTTCCTCTAAGTTCTTTATCTTTCACATAAAGAAAAGGATTGTAGGCTGTTACATAGATACGTAATCTTTCCATTTTTGCAATTTTCGAAATATTTTTGGGTAAAGTATACCCTCCGGTGATATTCTTCAGTTTGATAAATGAGCCGTCTCTGTAAACAAGCGCAGGCATTACGGCAATTTGTTCGGCGCCACTTCCCGGAACCGGAAAATAGGCATTCTGATTGTTTTCCGTCCAATAATCAACTCCGGATATCTGATTGTTTGCATCTCCTGTGCGGGCATTGTACCAACCGACCAGATCGCTTCTGATGGTCTGTCCATATCTAAAAACGGCAAAAACACTCAGATCGAATGATTTGTAAATAAATGCATTATTCAAACCTGCAATATAATCCGGATTGTTATGTCCTAAAATTTGGCGGTCTTTATCACTGTACTTGTGTACACCTTCGTCTCCATCCAGCGGAATGGTCTCTATCTTTACCCATCCCGGTTTAACGCCATAAGCATCCAGCGTTTCCTTTGGCGTATCCGATCTCCAAATACCTGCGTATTTATAACTGTACATCGATCTGATAGGATACCCCACAAAAAGACTTTCGGCGAGAATATCTCCATTGGGAAGGGATTCGATTTTTTCCCGGCTTGCGGTAAATGTGAGATTGGAATTCCATGAGAAGTCTTTGGTCCGGATATTTCGGGTATTAACGGTTATTTCAAATCCGTGGTTGCTTGTTTCCGCAATATTTTCCCAACTCGAAAGCGGCGCACCCCATCCCGTTACACCACTTGTAATAGGCATAGTACGTTTGAAAAGAAGTCCTTTGGTTTGCGTCTTAAACCATTCGATGGATCCGTCGACCCGGTTATTTGCAAAACCGAAATCTAAACCTATATTAAGATTGTAAGATTTTTCCCATCCCAAACCCGGATTACCATAAGTATCTGTATATTGGGTGAAAGGAACAATTTTTCCATCAATCGTGATTCCCGCAGAAGAATAGGCATAAGCATTGGTAGAGGTACTATATGGATTTACGCCACCGGAATTTCCGGTTACACCATATCCGACCCTGAGTTTGAGGTTATTCAGGTATTTTTGTAATCCTTCCATAAAACTTTCGTCCGAAATACGCCAGGCTAATGCAGCAGCAGGAAAATAATCCCATTTATGATTTTCCGACAGCCACGAAACACCATCCCAGCGATTTGAAAATGACAGCAAATATTTCCCAAGGTATGCATAATGTAAACGGAATGCGTATGACATTTTCTGACTTTGCATGAAATCCGATTCGACACGGGCGGACGTAGCGCCCATCAAACGGTAAAAACTCCAGGAATCAAGATTTTGTCCGCTTCCGGCTGCTTTATTGCTTTCATTTTGCGTCAAAGTCCAGGAAGAAATAAGCGTAGCAGACAGACTATGTGCTTGTTGAAAGGTCCGGTTGAACGACAAAATATTATCCCAAGTGTATCCGTATCCGAACTGATTGGTGATTTCGGCATGAGGAGACCCGGCATAAGTCGGACGATTGGCATTGGCCTGATTTCCCCAATATTGTCCTAAACGCAGACTCGACAGGTTTGTTCCCAAAACGGTTTTATAACTCAATCCCGTTACAGGCGTAATTTCCAGATAAGCATTCGGATTTATATACGTCCTTCTGGAATTGTCAACAAATTGGTTGGAAATAAAATCGCCCATAGGCGTATATTCATTGGGGGCAAATTCATAGATCAATTCACCATATTCATCATAAGCCTCTCCTAACGGGAAAGCGGCAAGTGACTTGGTAAAAGTGTTTCTTACGCCGGCGTTGGTAATTGAATATGCCAGATTGGAGGTCATCCCTATTTTTGCCCAAGAGAAAATTTCCTGGTCAATGTTCAGGCGCATGGCATACCGTTTCAGTTGTTCATTGCTTAACAAACCTTCCTGATTTTCATAAGACAGGGAAGAAAAGATTTTTGTTTTTGCAGTTCCTCCGGTTACGGATAAATTGTATTTTTGATTTACGGCAGTATTGCCGGAAGCTTCTTCCACCCAGTCAATCCATTTGCCTTGGTTGTAATAAGCGAGTTTTCCCGGATTTGTCAGAATGGAGGACATATCCGCCGGATACTGGCCATTCAGATATTTGTATGCTTCTCTTTGATAATCCGTCCATTCCGAACCTGTCATACCGTGAAAATATTCAGGTTGTCCGCTAAAACCGTAATAAGCGTCGAAATTAATGTTTACTTTATTATCTTTCCCTCTTTTCGTCGTAATGATAACAACACCGTTTGCTCCGGCAGAACCATATATTGCAGTAGAAGAAGCATCTTTCAGCACATCTACACTTTCAACATCTGAGGGATTTACCTGGGAATAACTACCCGGTAAACCGTCTATTATGAACAAAGGTGTATTATCTCCGTAAATGGAACGATTTCCACGTAATAAGAGATCAACACCGGATCCAATCCGTCCGCTGGATTTGATAATATCCATACCGGAAATTTTCCCCTGTAAAGCTTCCATAATATTGCTTGTCGGAGAGATTGTTATGTCTTCATTTCCGATTGAAACAACAGCTCCGGTCAAATCCCGTTTTTTTACGGTTCCGTAACCGATAACCACTACTTCGTCAATCTCTTGACTGACAGGCAATAATTGAATGTTTACCGTTGTTTTGTTTGTAATGTCAATTTCCTGCGTTCCATATCCCAAATAGGAGGCTGAAATAGTGTTTATTCCTTCAGGAACAGTGAGTTGAAACTTTCCATTCACATCGGTAGATATTCCGATTGCTGTATTTGGAACCGCAATTCCCACGCCGACCAGCGGCGCTCCACGCTCATCAATGACAATTCCCGAAATATTTTTCTGGGATTGTTGCATGGATTTATTGTCTGCCGTTATCGTCGATGTGACGAATAGCAGTAAAAAAATCATAAAGTAAAAGATTGTTTTCATGTATAAATATTTATGTGCTAATGTGCTAATGTGCCGATAAAAAAGATGGAATCAAAGAATTAATGTATTTTTCGATATGGGTATATCCTTGATTGTTGGTTTTATTCGCATCTGAAGTATCTTTGGGATTCAGTCCGTTGGCTGTTTCCCATTTGTCCGGAATACCGTCTTTGTCCGAATCAGGGAGTGGAGTGGTCGATTTCAGTTCAGGCCAACCGCCTGCCTGTTCAACGGAATCAATGATGCCATTTGTACCGTACCGAAGTGTATTTGTACGTATTTGGTTGATAATCCGATTTTCTTGAGAAT
The DNA here is from genome assembly GCA_031289145.1 of Dysgonamonadaceae bacterium. Lineage (GTDB taxonomy): Bacteria > Bacteroidota > Bacteroidia > Bacteroidales > Azobacteroidaceae > Azobacteroides. The sequence continues at coordinate 11,548 of JAITQA010000015.1, forward strand.
CTCTTCCGGGCGCTATCACGCCGACATAACGGAGAACCAATTCGTAGGCTTCCGGTGCGGATTGAGTCGTTACTGCGGCCGATTCAAAAGGTGTAAAGCGACGGTTTCGCGCTTCGGAAGTTCCGCTTTCAAAATCGACGCCTCCTTTCCAGTTATCCGCCGAGATATCAGGGTAGCCTTCCACATAATTACCATCAATATACCAAAGGCCGGTAAAACCCATATTTTCCGCATTATCAATTCGGGCGATTCTTCTTTTCACTTCTTCCTGTGTTGCAGGGCCGGGTTTATAGTAATTGTTTACCAAATTGATAGACAAAGGCTTCCCATCGCATGAACGGTGCACCCAATTGGCTATCACACAATTCCGAACATCCAGCATGACAGTCGGATTCTGATTATTTCCGGCAATACTCGCATTTCTGGCGACAGCATTCGCCAAAATATTGTGATGGAACGAAGCCTTATAACCGCCAATAGATGCACCGTAACCGTGCGCCCCTTTTTCATGAACGGATTTATTCAGCGGTTCCGCCATCATACACCATTGAAAAGTAACGAAACTACTTTTATGCCAATTATTTATACCTTCATCATTCGTCCAGCTAACCGTACAATGGTCGACCATCACATGGGATGATTCCCGGACTTCTATTCCATCTAATTCCGATCCTTTCCGACCGGAAGCGATTCCTGGCCGTATCCGGAGACAGCGAACGATAATATCGTGTGTACCGGCAATATCTAAAGGATAATTTTTCAGACAAATCCCATCTCCCGGCGCTGTTTGTCCGGCAATAGTCAAATAGGGAGTTGTAATTGCAAGCTCCGATTGCAATTCGATAGTTCCGGAAACCTTGAAAATGACAATGCGTGGATTCGGGTTCATTATCGCTTCGCGAAAACTTCCCGGACCACTGTCGTTCAGGTTGGTAACTTCCAACACAAGGCCGCCTCGTCCGCCTTTGGCATACATTCCCCAACCTTCAGCGCCGGGGAAGGCCGGTAATTGCTGCGCCCGAACATGTCCGAACGAACACAATACTAAAATTCCTATACCTAAAAAAGCATTTTTCATGTGTTTTTTAAAATTAAATAGTATATCCGATATTGTATAATCAATTAAAAAATTATACTGTGCTGTGCTGTGCCGCTAATATTTGACAAATGTATTTTAAAAAAACCACATTGACAAATAAATTTGCATGTTTAAAAACATATTTACTCTATTAGCCCATTAAGTTCCAAATAAGCAAACTGTATTTCATCGTTCAAATTCATTACTAATGTTTCGCACTTCTCCTTAATCTATTGACAAAGAATTAATAACGAGAAGTGTTAATTTATTAACTCTTTGTATATAAATAAAATACCTTTTCCATTTTCATCAACCGGCCTCTTGGAGTTGACTTTCGAGCATATTGGCAATCAATTGTTCAACAGCAGGATTCGTTACTATTTTTTCAAGCAATTCGTCCGCATCCATTTCTAAAACGGCCACCAGGGTCTGTATTATCTCGACAAACAGCCACCAAAGCCGTTCGTCAAGTGTTTGGCGAAGCCTGTCTGCGTTCATTGCCCGGTATAATGCACCCATTGATTCATAATGATCATAGCGATACCTGAGCGAAAGCAGTATATAGGCAATCA
>JAITQA010000095.1 GCA_031289145.1 Dysgonamonadaceae bacterium
GTGATTGAAGTTAATTTTGACTTTATAGATATTAGTGTTTTCGCCACGATTCCGGTAGCGGTCTACCGCCAAATTGAAGTAAATTTGAAACAGAATATCTGGTTTACTTTGACAGAAACTGGAAAAAAGCTCAATTATGCGATGATATATTGGAATCATAAGGTAGGTGACGAAGTCATAGGCGGCGTTCCGGAGTGAGACAGAATTAGTTCAATCCGGAACTACTTAAAATTAATTATCCGGCAGAATTGTTTTTTTTCATTCTGCCGGTTAGTTATTTTGGTCGCTAATTTTGTAAAAAATCAATTATTCAGATATTCACATTTAGCGAAAAATGGGACCTAAATATTTTACAAAGAATAAATTCAAGCGATTTACCGTAACGAAGTCTGATATTTCGATTGCAGAAAGCATTGCTGCTTTACTATCAGGATTCATATTCTTCTATGTTTTTTCACCCTACAGATTGGGCAAACCTTTTTTCTTTCAGGAAACCGTGGAAATGATTGTCCTGGTATCCACTTTATCTGTAATATCCGCCCTTTGCATCAGCATTAAATTCTTACAACGGTCTACTCCTGCATGCATATTGCCGAATAAAGTTGACGGCCTCCTGTTACTCTATTTCCTGTATTTATTGTGTCAATTGTTCTTTTATCGAATTGATAATGAGTATTGCTATGTGCTTTTTACGCTCGCGCTGTTTTATTATGTATGCAGAAATACCTCGTCCGTTTATAGCTTTTATTTGCTGTGCTTATTGCCGGTATGTGCATTGTTGCAAATCGTTTACGGGTATAAACAATTATCAGCTCCCTGGCAAGGACTTTCCGACATGATCGGTTCTTTCTTGAATACCGGAATTTATGGCGGATTCATGGCATTGGGTTTTGTAGCCTTTGCGGGATTGCTCCTTTTTATGAAGTTGCGGAGAAATGTGAAAATAATTGGTACGCTGTTTTCTATTCCTATACTTATTCAGTTGATATATAGCCAATCCCGTGCAGCCTGGCTTGCGGCGATTGTCGGTTCGATAATTTTGTTGTTTGCGTTTTTTAGAAACAGCTTGCAGACATTCCGTCTGACCCGAATACAGAAAGTAGTATCCGGATTGCTAGTTACATGCCTGTCCCTGCTGTTTTTAGTGGGTGTTTACCTGTACAAAAAAGACTCTGCCGACGGAAGAATCCTGATATGGAAAGTGTCGTGGGAATTATTCAAAGAAAATCCGTTTACAGGTTCCGGCCCCAATGGTTTCCAGATCAATTACATGCTCAAACAGGCCGATTTTTTTAAAATGCATACCGATTCTCGTTTTGCACGCTTAGCGGCAGAAACAACATCTCCTTTTAATGAATTTTTAAAAGTATTAATTACACAAGGAATTATCGGTCTATTACTTGTATCCTTGATACTCTATTTTGCATTTTTCGGCAGCAGTAACAGCAAAATGAAAAGCAGTAACTCCGGCAACCAAATCATTGTCCGGGCTGTATTGGGCGCTTTGCTGACATTTTCCTGCTTTTCTTATCCTTTCGATTTTCTCTCGTTCCGGGTTCTACTGGTTTTTTGTCTGGCAGAGTTGGCTAAGGCAAAGGAAACTTCGTCCTTGGTTGCGCTTAATGGGACGCCGGTATTTCGATCGATGCCGCGTATACTGAAGACAGGCCTGATTTGTATTTTATTCCCGTCTTGTTGCCTTGCTTTGTCTTCAATGTATCAATACGCATCCATTACAAATCAATGGAGTAAAGACTTTATTGATTTTCAATTTGACCGGGACAGGGCGACAGAAGGTATGAAGAATATTTATCCATACCTGAAAGACCATGATTTATTTGTTTTTTCATACGGAAGAACTTTAAATTTTACAGGGAAGCACGAAGCGTCTGTGGCAATTTTGCAGGAAGCCATGTTACTTCACTCATCCATTCATACCGTAATGTTATTGGGTGATTCTTATTACCGGCTCGGTCAATATGAGCAAGCTTTTACGGCTTACGAAACAGCATCGTTTATGATGCCTTCGCTCTTTAAACCGCATTATCGTATCGCAATGATATATTATGAACGCAAAGATTACAGCAAGGCAAAAATGAAGATAGAGGAACTGTTGAAAAAAGAAATAAAAATAGATACGCCTGAAATTGACAGAATGAAAATGGATTTATACACTGTTCTGAAAAAAATTCAGGAAATAGAATAAAAAACAAAAATGAAAACAAATTTTACAAAGACAGGCTTGCTTCTTACAATTGCCGGGACGCTTTTGTTTGCCTGTAAGCAAAACAATGATGGCTTGAACGAGAAAGCCTTGGAAAGCTATTACGGTTTGCCGGAAGATTCTCTTCAACGGGAAGCATTGCGTTTTCTGCTTCGCAATATGGAAGACCAAACAGCAGAAATCCCTGTTTTTAGCAATTTTATGACAGATAGCATTGTGGACTTGCGGTTCGACACAATTGCCAATGAAGCCCATTTACGAAGCATTATCAAAGGACAAAAACTAATCGTATCTAAAAAAACAATTCCCGACAGGCAGATTATAGATAGCCACGTTTTAGTCGGAAATATCAACCGGGCTTTTCAAACATGGAACGCATATCCTTGGGCGAAACGAGTGCCTAAAGACGTTTTTCTCAATTATTTGCTTCCTTACAAGGTTTATGGAGAGAAACCGGCTGACTGGCGTTCCTTTTTTCAATCAAAGTATAAACCGATAATGGACTCTATTATTTCCCGTCAGATAGAAATGAATGTTGAATCGTCCAATGAATTGTATTACAAAATATTGGTTGACGAAGTCGGTCAATGGTTTAAATACGATACACATGCTTTGCATTTAACCCGTTTCCCCGGTTTTGAAGAATTGATGCTGAGTAAGCGAGGAGAATGTAATCGCTGGTCTTACCTGAATGTTTTCATTCTTCGGTCTTTGGGCATTCCGGCAACCGTAGATATTATTCCCGTCTGGGGCCGAAAAAATGCAAGTCATACTACCGAAGTATTTTGGGATGATGAAACAGGAAAATTCAGGACACCTTCCGGACGGGAACTTTTCTTTCCGGCCAAAGTTTTTCGTTATAGTTTTAAAAAACAAAATATGTGGAGCGATTCCATCCAACCGTTTGTCGACGCCAATCATTTCCTTCTGGAATATCTGCAACATAATCATTGGTCGGATGTAACGCATGAACATACAAAAACGGTAAATATACAGTATACTTTGAATGAACAAACCGATTCGAATATTGCTTATATATGCGTATTTAATTATGGAGAATGGGTTCCTGTATATTGGGGAAAGATAAATGGAAAAACCAAGGTTAGTTTTGTTAATATGGGCGCTGAAATACTTTACCGTATTGCAATCCCGTATCATAATAGTTATAAGATTATCAGTAAAGTTTTCAAAGCGGATGATGCAGGTAATCTAATCTATTACCTGCCTGATAGTAAGCACAAAGTAGATATGGCGCTGCATAAAGTAAATACGGGCAGTGATTCCTGGGTGAAACGAGGCGAAAAATATGAACTATCCATGTTAGATGCGAATGGAGACTGGAAACAAGTGGAAACGCGCATTTGTGATGGAGATTCTTCTCTTATTTTTAAGAATGTACCGGGGAAAACGCTTTACAAATTGTTGGCAGTAAATGAAAAAAAACGGCTTGAACGAATTTTTACTTATGAAAATGATGCGCAAATTTTTTACTGAAATGCAAAAAAAAACACATTTTTCTTTGCATTTAAAAAATATTCATTAACTTTGCAGCACAAAGTACTTTTTATATTGTTTTTTCAAACAAACTATGCAGTATGAACAAAGAAATTGAGGATATAAAAGCAATTCGTGAAATGATGGAAAAGTCGAGTAAATTTCTGTCATTAAGTGGCTTATCAGGAATTGTAGCTGGAGTTGCAGCCATTGCCGGAGCGGCATTTGCTTATTGCTATCTTTTACGCGACCCTTCCCAGACCGATTACTCGCAGATGCAGGAGATGTTGATTTTGCTGGCAGACGCACTTATCGTACTGCTGATTTCCATTGGATTCGGCATTTATTTCTCCCGGAAAAATGCGAAGCAAAACAAGCAAAAACTTTTCAACAGCGTAACGAAACGCGCCATCTACAATCTGGCTTTGCCATTGGTGGCAGGCGGCTTGTTTTCGCTCATATTCCTGCTGAAAGGCAATATCGGCATGGTTGCTTCCGCTACCCTGCTTTTTTATGGAATGGCGCTGATTAATGCCTCCAAATACACTTTTGAAGAAATTCATTATCTCGGAATTACCGAAATTGTGCTGGGTTTGCTGGCGGCAACTTTCATGTATAAAGGCATCCTGTTCTGGACAATCGGGTTCGGGTTTTGCCATATTTTTTACGGATTGGCCATGTATGTCAAATATGATAAAAAGGGAAAATGACGAGTATAATATCCCATTTAAATAAAGTTTTCGACAGCCGGATACGCTTGGGTATTATGTCTGTTTTGTCGGTGAACGAATCCGTCGATTTCAATACCATGAAAGACCTGCTCGAAATCACCGACGGAAACCTCGCAAGTCACCTCAAAGCCTTGGAGAATATTGAATATGTCCGCTCCAAGAAGCGTTTCATCGGTCGAAAACCCAATACAAGTTACGAAATTACCGAATTGGGAAAAAACAGTTTCAAAGAGCACTTGAATGCCTTGGAGAAATTAATCGGGTAATTTTTTTTGAAAATACACTTTGAAATTCAAAGTACTTTTAATATAGAAATAACAAAGCATTTAGACAAGTATTTTACAATATATTAATTATTAAAAATTTGCATTATGGAAACGAAGAAAAAAACAGGAGAAAAATTCTCACAGTCATTTACATTTAAGGGTATTACAATTGTAATTCTAATCTTATTGTTATTGATACCCAACGCCATGATTCGGGATTTAATTCATGAACGGGAACAGCGGAGCGATGAAACCATTCTGAAAATCAACGAAAAATGGAGTTTACCGCAAACCGTATGCGGGCCGATTCTTACCATCCCGTACACGACTACTTTCACCGATGCGGACAAAAAAACGCACGTTCAGGGGCATGAATTACACATCACGCCCAAGGAATTGAACATTCACACCCGGCTTTTCCCGGAAGAACGGCATTATGGTATTTACAAGAGTATTTTGTACAAGAGTGAAATCAGCGTCAGCGGACAATTTGCGCCCTTGGATTACTTGAAAACAATTGATGGCGTATTTGATTTGAAAAAGGCTTATCTCGAGATAGGACTTTCTGATTTACGCGGCGTTACAAAACAACTTGAATTCAAAATAAAAGAACATTCCTACCCGACGGAAGTAGGAAGCAATACACACAAGTGGCGGAAAAACTTAGCAGCTGCGCTAAATGGTGTAATCAAAATGGATTCAACAGAAAGTTATTCATTTGAATGTCAACTGAATCTCAATGGGAGCAGCAATATCGGATTCATTCCTGTCGGAAATACAACAAAAGTAACTATTGAGGGCGACTGGAAAGCGCCCGGATTCATCGGTAGCTTTACGCCTGATTATAAACTAACTGAAAAAGGTTTTCAGGCATCGTGGAGTATCTTGAACTTCAACCGGAACATTCCGGAATATTGGATAGACAATACTGTCGACAATTTCGAAGACACTTCGTTCGGAGTCATTCTGGTTGAAACGGTTGACCATTACCAACAGAATATGCGTTCGGCAAAATATGCCTTGATGTTTATCGCGCTCACTTTTGCAGTCTTCTTTTTTGTTGAAATCCTGACTCAAAAACGCATTCATCCGATACAATACTTACTGGTTGGCCTTGCCTTGATATTGTTTTACAGTCTGCTTTTGTCTATTTCCGAGCAAACAAACTTTGCATTTGCTTATCTAATAGCCGCCGTGGCGACAATCGCTCTCATTACGGCTTATGCCCACAGTATTTTCAAAAACAAGTCGCAGACCGGAATTCTTTTGGCGATTTTAACGGTTCTGTATGTATTTCTGTATGTGATATTGCAATTAGAAGATGTGGCCTTACTTATCGGCAGCATCGGCTTATTCATCATTCTCGGAATCATCATGTTCATATCCGGGAAAATCAAATGGTACAAGCCGGAGCCTGAAATAACAATAATTGAGGAAGAAAAACCCCAATAAATTGGTTTATTATAGTGTTTTTTTGTAACTTTGTGTCGAATATTCTTAAATCTTAGAAGCCATGAAGATGCATAAATTCAATTTAATTCTTATTGCTTTGTCAGGTTTTGCCTGCTCCGGCCTCACGGCGCAAGGTACAGGCGAAACCGGCGACTATAAATTGGTTTGGCAAGATTTGTTCGACAATGGAACTTTAGACCTTGCCAGCTGGAACATAGAAGTGAACGGCAATGGCGGTGGAAACGCCGAATTGCAATATTATCGCGCAGAAAACATATCGGTCGGAAACGAACCTGTAAGCAAGAAAAACTGCCTTATTCTGACAGCAAAGAAAGAATCATTCGGCGGAAAACCTGCTACATCAGGGCGTATCAACACGAATGACAAAATGAGGTTCAAGCATGGAAAAATCGAAGCAAGCATCAAGTTGCCGCATACAGCGAATGGCCTCTGGCCTGCATTCTGGATGCTGGGAGCCGATTTTTCTACAACCGGCTGGCCGGGCTGCGGTGAAATAGATATCCTTGAAATGGGCGAACGTTCCGGCATCAATGCCGGAACGCAAGACCGCTATTTCAGCGGCGCTTGCCATTGGGGAAGCATCGTAAACGGAAACCATCCCAACTACGCAAGGGCAACTACAAATTCTTACAGTTTACAGGACGATTTTCATCTCTTTACGCTTATTTGGGACGATAGTTTTGTCAGAATGTACCTCGATTTGGACAAATATCCGAATGGAGCGCCTTATTACGAAATGGATATCAGCAATACGACCAATCCGGAACTGCCGGGCGCTTTCCTGCACAAGCCGTTTTTTGTCATTTTCAATTTAGCCGTAGGCGGGAATTTCCCGCAAATATGGGATATCAACCAGATAACCGCTTTCCAGAATAACGAAGCCGCCATGTATGTCGATTTTGTAAAAGTATATCAAAAGGGGACTGCCGGAGAAGAGTACTACGGCCCTACCTTGGGTAGTTTGAATCCCCAACCGGATTCGCAGACACTATACACGGTCTATCCCAATCCGGCAAAGGACAAATTCCGGATTACCGGACCTGAACCCCCTAAAACCGTCACACTTTTCAGTATCACCGGACAAAAAATCGGCATTTTCAAAAATACCGGTTTATACGATATTTCCGGATTGGCCGGAGGCTGTTATTTGGTGACGATAGAAACTGCCGGAGAAGCTACGGAAACTTTCCGTTTAATCAAGCAGTAGAAATACTATCAATACTTGCAATAGTATCTCCTTTTAAGATAGAAACAATTTCATCAGGCGTTAATTGTGTGATGGCAGCAATGGCTTCAACCGGTAATCCGGCTTTGTTGCTCTCTACCTTCCGCCAAGCCTTTCGCATGGAAATTGTCCGGTATTTTGCCCGTCTTCAGGAACGAAATCCATTCGTCCAATGGGGTAACAGCTTTTGCATCAAACTCATCTACCCGCAAAACATAATATTCCGGAAATAAATCGCCTACATTTTTGCAGGTAAATTGTTCCCGCTGACGAGCCGATAATTGCAATTATGGATTATGAATTAAAAGTCCGTTTTTTAGTATGCGTTAATTTTCCTGTTCGGATAAAGTTTTGTTGAACAACGCCTTATCAGAAATAACTTCGATTGCTTTTTTCACGTAATCGTCTCGCAGGGAATATTTTATTTCACCTTTGGCATAATAATAATGCTTCATGATTTGCTTTGCCAAAATATCGGAAAGCTGGTCTTTGTACAGTTCCAGGTCACGTTCTAAATCGGGTTTCAATTTATTTTCCAAGGCTTTGAACTCTTCGGAAGCAGGTTCCATATACCCTTCAAACTCCATGATTTCTTTTAAGTTTACCAAAGCCCTTTCACTCTGGCGGTCGTAATTAAAATCTTTCGATTTGGTAAAATCCTTGAATGCATTATAGATACTGTCCGTCAGCACAAAATCTTCCGGTAAATCGACTGTTGGATGTTTCAATCGCCATTGCACAACAAAATCAAGGAAAATATTTTCCATATCCATATAAAACACCAGGGTCGGGGTGTTTTTCTCTTCCAATACAAAATCCGGCACGATTCCACCGCCATCGTGTACCGGTCTGCCCTTGGAAGTATAAAATACCTCCGTCAGGCTATCCGGAATGGAAGAAGCGCTCCCGTCTTCGTTTCTGTGCGAATAATCTATGGCTTGGATATTGCGTCCGCTGGGAATATAATACTTGGCAGTAGTCAATTTCAGGCGCCCGTTATAGGGTAGAGGCCTCGAAGATTGTACCAATCCCTTTCCATACGTGCGGTTTCCGACTATCACCGCTCTGTCGGTGTCCTGGAAAGTTCCCGCCAAAATTTCGGAAGCAGAAGCAGAATTTCGGTTGACTAAGACAACAATGGGAATCACCGTATCTATCGCTTGCTGAGTAGCCCGGTAAGTCCTGTCCAATTGGCGGACTTTTCCTTTCATTGTCAGCAACAATTCGCCCTTGGGAAGAAAATAGTTGAGAACTTCCAGACAGTCTTCCACAACACCGCCCAAATTATCACGTACATCAATTATCAGCGAAGTAATCCCTTGTTTCTTCAAGTCATCGAAAGCGGCTTTCATGCTCTGTGCCAAATAAGTATTGAAATCGGAGATGTAGATATAGCCGATATTCCCGGTCAGAACGCCATAATAAGTCACCGGATTGAGTTGCAAACGTTTCCGGTCAATCGTTACTTCCCGTGGTTTTTTATCTCCGACTCTTTGGTATTTTATTTTCACTTTTGTATTGGACTGTCCTTTCAGGTGCTCGCTGGCAAAAGACGAAGACTTACCGGATAGATTGATTCCGTCAATCTCAAGCAATTCATCACCGGCTTGGATTCCGGCCAAATCGGCAGGCATTCCTTCGTAAGGTTCAATCACATAAACCACGCCGTCACGAGAGCTTATCAACGCACCTACGCCACCATATTCACCGGTGGTTTGCGCCATGAAGCCCGATACATCTTCTTCCTGAAAATACTCGTTGTAAGGGTCTAAACGCCTCAACATAAAATTAATATTTTCTTGAATAATTTTCTTTATATCAAGCGAATCTACATAAAACATGTCCATTTCCTTGACCAGGGAATTATATATATCCAAATTTTTAGCGACTTCAAACCTTTCCTGTTCGGATAGTTGCGCTTGCACAAGGCTGCATTGAATACACAATGCCAAACCCAAAATAATTAAATTTCTCATAAAATTCATAGTGCCTAATTCTTAATTTTTAATTCCTAATTTCTAATTTTTAATTATCTCCCCCGCCACTTTTCGTATCTCATCCCAGCTCGCTTCCGGTAATTGGGTTCCGATTACCTGAATGATATAATAAGAAAACAAACTTCCCAAGCGGGCGCATTGTTCCAGACCGGCATTATGAGCCATCCCGTAAAAGAATCCGGCAGCATAATAATCGCCGGCGGCAGTTGTATCTATGGGTTTAATTTTTTTGTAAACCGGCACATGCATCAATACATCACCCTGTTTGACCCAAGAACCTTTATCCCCATCTTTGATAATGGCCGTTTCTACTTTTTCGGCAATCTCATGGATGGCATCGGAAGGCCTTTTGCCGGTCAGGGCATACGCTTCTTCCTCATTAGCGAGGAAAATATCCACATGATTGTCGACTAAATTCCGGATGAACTCTCTGTCGGCAGCCACGACATTAAAACTGGCCAAGTCTATCATTGTCTTTAACCCCAAAGACCGGGCCATTTTAGAAGCGGTTTCTATCAGTTCATGGTTTTGCACCAAATAGCCTTCGATATAAAAATGGGTATACTGTTCGAAAACGGACTCTTTGAGGTCGTCTTTTTGCATATCCGCCGCCGCACCGAGGTAAGTGCAGAAAGTACGTTCGCCGTCGGGCGTAATCATGGCCAATGCAGTACCCGAAAAAACCGGTTCCTGAATCAAACGCTGTTCCACACCGGATTCATTCATCTTCCGGAGATAAAAATTTCCGTATTCGTCATTGCCGATTTTTCCTAAAAAGCCCACCGGTTCTCCAATCCGTTTCAGCGCCAGAATGGTATTGCTCACCGAGCCTCCTGTCGTCATTTTCGTTTCCAAGCCGGCCATTTTTTCAAATACCTTTTTCCGCATCTCCGCATCAATGAGATTCATACTTCCTTTTGCCACATTCAATTCTTTCAGTAGGCTGTCGTCCGGTAATTTTGCCAGAATATCGACCAATGCATTTCCTATTCCAAGTACTTTCATCAAATAATTTGTTTTTTTAGGGGCTATTACAATTAATCAACCCATATATTTGTAAATTTTTTTGCAAAGATATTGCATATTTCGAAAAATACCATTACTTTTGCAACGCATTTCAGATAAATGTAAAAAAAAATTCTTCCTTAGCTCAGTTGGTTAGAGCATCTGACTGTTAATCAGAGGGTCCTTGGTTCAAGTCCAAGAGGGAGAGCGCTAAAGATAAAATTTTACGTATATTAAAACTAAAATATTCCATTCTTCCTTAGCTCAGTTGGTTAGAGCATCTGACTGTTAATCAGAGGGTCCTTGGTTCAAGTCCAAGAGGGAGAGCAGGGAAACAGGGCAAGTGATTGCACTGTTTTTTTGTTTTTATACCGTTTCATATTTATCCGATTACCATTCCAATAGAAAGTAACATCCCAAAAACAAGTGCATTACGGGCAGATTTTTCAAGAATGGTTATTAACTCGCTACCTTGTCTGATACTTGTCATTTTCTTCCATGTAACTATGTGAACAAACAGGTAAAACAAAGGCAGTATAGCCGCTAAATCCATTCCGCGCATCCAAAAATACTGACAACAGAGTACGGCAATCACACCGTTAAACAAATAGAAGTAGCGTCCGAATATTTCGCCAAACAATACAATGGTTGTTTTCTTCTTTGTTTTTGTATCGGAGTCTCTGTCCCGGTAATTATTTGCAACAAGGATATTGATAACCACTAAACCGGTAGCAATTCCACAGATTGTGGTCGATAAGTTCCATTGCAAGGCCTGCAAATAATAGGTAAATCCGACCGGCACAATACCGAAAAAGATAAAAACACAAACATCTCCCCATCCATGGTAAGCCAAAGGATAGGGACCCCCTGAATAAGCAAGGGCGACTAAGGCAATGAATGCGCCCGTGATAAGCATTATCCAACCGCCATAATACAAAAGGGACAGACCGATTATCAAGTCTGTAACAAGTAGGCCAACAGTCACATAAAGCATGATTTCGGGCGCAATCCATCCCTCTGCCACTGCCCTTCTGGGGCCTAAGCGTTCTTCTGTGTCGCTTCCTTTTTTATAGTCGAAATAATCATTGGCAAAGTTGGAAACAATCTGAGCCAACAGCGCAAAAACCAAGCAGATAAGTGCTGGTTGCCAACGGAAACAGGCATCGTGGTATGCCAGGGCGCAAGCTACAATCACCGGTGTAGCCGCGGCCGTCAAGGTCTTAGGGCGGGCAGCCAAAAACCATGCTTTGAATGAATTTTTCTTTACTTCCATCATTTTCGATTACAAAAATTTGCCGGATTTGGTGCAAAGATAAAAAATCTATTGTAACTTTGCGACAAAATATGCTATACAAAGCTGAAAAAATAGTGCCGTATGCAGCTAATGAAGCGCCCAAAAGCGTGCAAGTTGAACAGATGTTCGATGAAATAGCCGGGAGATATGATTTTCTGAATCATACACTTTCCTTGGGTATCGACAAACGATGGCGAAAGAAAGGCATACTAACGTTACGTGACTTGTTGCCTCAAAATATAGTGGATATTGCAACCGGTACAGGCGATTTGGCGCTGGAAGCATCCCGCTTGCTGCATCCCGAAAAAATTATCGGAATTGATATTTCCGAAAAGATGATGGATGTTGGCAGGGAGAAAATTGCCCAAGCCGGGTTGGCCGGGAAAATAAGTTTCGAATGGCAAAACTGCTCCGGACTGCAAATGAATGACAATATTTTTGATGCGGCGATAATGGCTTTCGGTATCCGTAATTTCGAAGACTTAGACAAGAGTTTGCAGGAAATTCTACGGGTTTTGCGTCCGGGAGGGCGATTGATGTTTTTGGAACTTTCCACGCCTGAACATTTCCCAATGAAACAGGGATACAAAATTTATTCCCAATTTATTCCGCTTATCGGACAATGGATTTCCCGTAGTAAAGCAGCCTACCGGTATTTGCCGGAATCAATTGCCGCTTTTCCTCAAAATGCCGATTTGAAAGCCATTATGGAAAAGAATGGGTTTGTCGGTACAAAATACAGGAAACTCAGTTTCGGCCTGTGTACGCTTTATTCCGGTGAAAAATCCGCAAACTGTTCCAATGTCAATTTTTCCCCATCAAAGACGGCATAAGAAAAATACTGCAACCAATCGCCGATAATCATCATCCGGTTGTGGTGGCTCAACATCAAATCAAGCATGATATGACGATGTCCAAACAGCAGATAATCTGTTTCCGGATGGGTTTTGAGGTATTCTTTGGCATAAAGTACCAAATGTTCTTTCTCCTCGCCGAAATAAGGCGCCGGATGCGCCAATTCTTTCAGACGGCTGTGTTTCGCCCAGTAATGCGCCAGTCCGATTCCCCAGTCCGGATGAAGTAAACAAAAAAGTTTCTGACAAATCCGGTTGTGGAATATCCGGCGGATGAGTTTGAAAGAATGAGAATTATCTCCCAGGCCGTCGCCATGCGCCAGATAAAAGGTTTTGTTGCCGATTTCCGTCACAAACGGCTTTTTGTGGAGGATAAGTCCGATTTCTTGCGGCAAGTAATCGAATACCCAAATATCGTGGTTGCCGGTGAAATAATGAATTTCAATCCCATCATCGCTCAGTTCGGCCAATTTCCCCAGAAAACGAGTATAACCTTGTGGAACCGTCCGCTTGTACTCGAACCAGAAGTCGAAAATATCGCCTAAGAGATACAAAGCCTTGGCGTCTTTCCTGATTGTCTCCAACCAAAGCACAAAACGCTTCTCCCTGATGCGCGTATCTTCAAAAACGGCTGAGCCCAGGTGAATATCCGACACAAAATATACTTTATCCCTTGCCATAGGTTTACAGAAATCCCAGTTCAAGTTTGGCTTCCTCGCTCATCATGTCCTTGTGCCATTCGGGTTCAAAAACGATTTTTACTTCCACATTCTGCACACCGGTAATTGATTCGATGCTCATTTTTACATCTTCAGCGATGAAATCGGCAGCAGGACAGGCAGGAGCCGTCAAGGTCATGGTGACGGTCACATTTTTCGCTTCATCGACATCAACGCCGTAAATCAAGCCCAAGTCATATATATTTACGGGAATTTCCGGGTCATAAACCGTTTTAAGTCGTTTGACTATTTCGTCCTCTACTCCCAATAAATTAGTTTCCATATTTGTTAGATTTCTATTGAATAACGGGAACAAATATAAAAAAAAATCATGAATAGTCGGCTAAAATATTGAAAAAGGCTTACTCTCTATACAGTTTCGCCCCTGTATCGTACTTTCCGGCATCCTATTTTAATCATAATTGTAATTTAAGTTAAAAGTTACGGATATTATCAGAAATTTTGCTGTAGCTTTGATGTGTTATTTTTTTAGCAGAAATAAAAATATTTTATCCATGATTCTAAGAGTTATATTGTATGTTTTATTAATCGCTGCCGTCTTGTTCATTGGATTTTGTGCGATAATCATTGTTTCCTTTGCCGGAACAGGTAAATTTTATGTTCCGGTAATAATTATCAGTGGTATTTCGTTGTTAGTATTGACTTTATTACATTTATTTCATTTTGTAAAATCTAAAAACATAAAAATAGCGTGGCTCTCTTTTCTATCCTTGTTTGTTGTATCGTGCGCTATTCACGAAGGCTTAAATGCGTATGACAGAAGTATTCCCAGAGTGCATGAAGGAAATGTCGATTTGCATTTATATGCTCCTCATACTAAAAATACCCAAGCGGTCATTTTAGACGGACCACCCACGTTGAAGTTGGAAACCGATTTGCCGTTATTGGACGGTGCTACTGCGCTTTATCCGCTTTATTCCGCTTTTGCGCAAGCTGTATATCCGAAAAAGAAATACGATTTATACGGAAGTGAAGTAGCATGTAATAATACGGTTCAATCTTACCAGTTGCTTATTGACCGGGAAGTGGACATTATCTTTGTTGCTCCCCCCTCAAAAGAACAAATGGGCATGGCTGAAAAAGCCGGTGTTACATTCCGGTACACATCCAAATGTATTGCGCATGTTGGAGTGGATTACTTCGGAACAGGGCCAATATTTAGTGGAGAAAACAGGATATTGTTGCGCTTCATTGCCAAAAAACTGAAAGTGATTGGTTATTTATTCAGTTCTTTTATCATCCAAACATTACAAGCGCAATGGCCTGAATTTCCTAAAGAATGTTCTAAATTTCGGAATCCTTGTTTTTCGTATATACTTACCGCTTTTGCAAATTGCGGAAAACTCTCCAGGTACAAATACCGATAACCCAATTGGCAAGCTGATTGGATTGATTTTTCCATCAAATCCTTGCCGATACCTTTTCCTCGCGCTTCTTTACTTATATAAAATTTTACCAACTCCACACATTCCTTATCCAAGCCTTCTGTCGGGTAAATACCACAGCAACCTACGATACTGTTATTGATAAGCGCTACCCAAAACAGGGAGCCGGACTTTTGAAACAATTCAAACAAATTGTCCGTTGATGGGTCGGAATACACAGTGCCTTCTCTTGAAACATCGTATTCTTCAAAAATGTCCCGTATCATTTTTGCTAAAGCCCGATTATCTTCCGGTAAAATTTCTCTGATGAATACTCTCTTTTCTTTCCCAATCAATTCCACCGGAAGGGGATTTTTATACGGAAACTGTATCGTACCTTTACTTGCCTTGTATCCGGTAAGTTCTCCGGCAAACACTTCTATGGCAGACGGTCCGGGGAAAAATCCGGCAATGTATTCATCTCTGTTTTCAGGTGTTTTTTTTGTAATCGTATTCATTGATTGACGTATGTTTGCATAATTTTATTCTGTTTTCAATCTTTATAATGCAAAATTAAGCAAAATATTAATACTATGAAAATTTAAATAATTCTACTTTTACAGATTAAAAAAATGACCGAAAATAGTATTTAACATTTGAAACCTCCCCAACATTTCAAATTAAATGAAAACCCCACTCTCCCCTCCCTTCTGGGGACGGGTCAGCGGAGAGTTCCTCTGTTAATCATTAAAACTACGTTAAATATACATAATAATATAAAATTTATTTGTTTGTTCTACGTAAAGTACGTAGATTTGCGCAATAAACGTAGAATGATTCAAATGAAAATCAATCTATTAACAGCATTAAGAAACAATTAAAAAGACAACAAATATGGAACAATTAACACCTCAGGAAGAACAACTTATGTTGTATGTTTGGGAATACGGCAAAGGATTTGTAAAAGATTACCGTGAAATGTACCCCGACCCCAAACCGCCTTATACGACGGTGGCAACCATTATTAAAAAGTTGGAAACGAAAGGCTATCTTTCTTCGAAACTCTATGGCAATACCTACGAATATCGTCCGAAAATCAAACCTGAAAAGTATAAAAGCCAATATGTTTCGGGGATTGTGAACAATTTTTTCCAAAATTCTTACAAGGAAATGGTTAGTTTCTTTGCACAGGAAGAAAAACTTTCGGAACAGGATTTGAATGAGATTATCGAAATGATTAAAAACCGAAAATAGTTGTCCTATGGAATTTTTCATCTATTTATTGAAAATGAATGTCGCGCTTGTCCTGTTTTACGGGTTTTACCGTTTATTTTTTCAGCAAGATACGCTTTTCCAATGGAAACGGGCGGTTTTGTTGGCGACATTAGCCGTTTCGGCGCTTTATCCGTTTGCGGATATCACCTGGCATCTGGTTGGTGGGTGGCAGTTGCCTCAAACGATAAACAATAATCCGATTTCGTCCTATTTCCTTCATGAAGTGATTGTGAGCGTTCAGCAAACCACTTTCCCGTCTTTCGGTGAATTTCGGCTTATACCTGTTTTGTTTGCCGTTTATAGTGCGATTGCCGTTTTTTTCTTTATGCGGATAATTTTTCAAATCGGCGCTATCTGTTATCAAATCAGCCGGACGCAAACCGTCGAATTATCCGGACAAAAAATTTACCACTATCCGGGATTGGAAAGGCCTTTCTCGTTTTTCCGGTGGATTGTGATTGACATTCATCTTTATTCTAAAACCGAATTGCAGGAAATTCTTTTGCACGAACAGACGCATGTCCGGCAAAATCATTCGGTCGATACCATCCTGACGGAAATACTTTGCGCCGTCTGTTGGTTTAATCCTTTTGCCTGGTTGCTCAAAAAAGAAATCCGGATGAATCTGGAATTTCTGGCCGACCGTTCCGTACTGACTTCTGGATGCGAAGCAGAGCATTACCAGCTCAGTCTCCTGCGTTTATCTTATCAAAAGGCTGCAGCAAAACTATCTAATAATTTCAATGTATCACTTTTAAAAAAACGTATTTTTATGATGAACAAAAAACAAACATCCAATCGAAGCATGTTAAAATATGCTTTGATAGTACCGCTTATTGCCGCGCTCGTTTTTTTCAACAGCGCACTGAAAATGCAAGCGGAAACCGTAAATGACCCTGTTGTACAGAATACTTCGGGCAAACAAACAAAAAAACAGGCCGACAAGGTAGAAGCAGAGGAAAAAATTTGGGACCACGTGGAAGTAGATCCGCAATTTCCAGGGGGTGCTGAGGCCTTGATGAAATGGCTGGGAGAGAATGTTACTTATCCGGCAGAAGTGGCTCAAGAGGGTATTCAAGGAAGGGTAATCGTCAAGTTTGTAGTGGACGCAACCGGAACAGTCAAAGACGCAAAGATTATACAATCTATTCACCCTTTGCTTGATGAGGAAGCGCTACGGGCGGTAAACACCCTCATGCCAAAATGGATCCCAGGCAAAAGTAAAGGTAAAGCGGTGTCGGTGTATTTTCAATTGCCGATTAGTTTTAGACTAAGTAAGGATAGTGAGAAAAAGTAGCTTGTTATTTCGCTACTTCCAAGTAATGTATTATGTTTGTGACCTGCATCGTGCTTTATTGCGATGCAGGTCACATTGATTAAATGAGAAAATCAGCTTATTATTTACTCAAAAACCTGAAAATATCATTTCCATTGGCATACAAGAGCAGCGCCAACAAGAAGATCATTCCGGTGATTTGCGCATATTCCATCAATTTTTCATTCGGTTTGCGACCGGAAACTACTTCATAAAGCAGAAACATGACATGCCCTCCATCCAAGGCCGGAATCGGTAGCAGGTTCATCACACCCAGGATAATAGAAAGAAATGCGGTCATATTCCAAAATGCCGCCCAATTCCATCTTTCAGGGAAAAGGTTGCCGATAGCGCCGAAACCACCTACACTTTTTGCGCCTTCTTTGGAAAAAATATATTTGAACTGGCTCAAATAACTTTTAATGGTTTTTATCCCAATTTTTATTCCTGCCGGAAAAGCGGTAATGAAATTGTATTTTACACGAACGGTCTCATAAATATCATAATGCGATTTCATGCCCACATTGATTTTTCCGGATGCATTCGGTGTGATGGGTACAGATAGTAATTGATTCTCTCTGTAAAGGTTTAGCGTGATGTTCTTTTCTTTATTTTCCGCTAAGAGTTTATGAATTTCGGGAGCCGATAAATTTTCCACGCCATTGATGCCAATCAAACTGTCGCCGACCTGTAGACCGGCATCCTTTGCCGGATTACCTACTATTTGCTGAATCACAAAAGGATAAAGTTCAATGAAATTGGGGTCTTCTTCAAAAACGACTTTCTTAAAATTCGCAGGTAATTGAATCGCGACAATTTCTCCGTTTCTCAATACGGTTACTTCTTTTGCTTCAACAATGGCAAGGAGCGTTTTGGTATCCATGCGTTCAATCGGCATACCGTCTGCCGTCAGTGGAATATCGCCATTGCGAAAACCGGCATTTTGTGTCATCGCATTGAAAGCATAGCCCATTTTTACATTCTGCACAGGCACGTACTCTTCACCCCAGGCAAATACCATCATGGAGTAAATCAAAAATGCCAATATAAAGTTCATGAGTACGCCACCTACCATAATCAGCAGGCGCTGCCATGCCGACTTGGTACGAAACTCCCACGGTTGAGGCGGTTGCGCCAATGCTTCCTTGTCCATGCTTTCGTCAATCATACCGGATATCTTCACATAGCCGCCCAAAGGAACCCACCCAACGCCATACTCGGTTTCACTCCATTTGGGTTTGTATTTAAATAAAGAAAACCAAGGGTTGAAAAACAAATAAAATTTCTCAACCCTTACCTTAAATATTTTAGCAAAAAAGAAATGTCCACATTCGTGAATGATTACCAAAATTGATAAACTCAAAATCAATTGTACGGCCTTTATTAATATAATATCCATTTTTAATTAAGTATAATATTTTTACTTATTATCCGCGCTTCCGCATCGGTTTGTATATAATCATTTAAATCGGGTGAAGCGATAAAAGACGTCTGTTCCATAGCTTTTTCAATCACATCGCTCATCGTCAAAAATCCTATTTTGTCCGCCAAAAATGCCTCTACGGCAATTTCATTGGCTGCATTCAGGATGCAAGGCATATTTCCGCCTTTCTCTACGGCCTGATATGCCAAGCGTAAGTTGCGGAATTTTTTCATGTCCGGCTCCTCAAAAGATAAAACCGGAAATTTAGTGAAATCAAGGCGCTCAAAACTTGAAAAAATCCGGTTGGGATAACTCAATGCGTATTGAATCGGTAAACGCATATCCGGCAAACCCATTTGTGCCTTGATGGATGAATCTTCAAACTGAACCATGGAATGAATTATCGACTGTGGATGAACCACTATCTGAATTTGCTCGGTTTTCACGCCAAAAAGCCACTTGGCCTCAATCATTTCAAAACCTTTGTTCATCATGCTTGCCGAGTCAATGGTAATTTTGGCGCCCATGCGCCAATTGGGATGTTTCAGAGCCTCTTGCTTCGTCACATGGACCAATTGTTCCGGAGAAAAAGTACGAAACGGCCCTCCGGAAGCCGTCAAAATAATCTTTTCAATCGAATTTCCGGCTTCTCCGGCCAAACACTGAAAAATGGCAGAATGTTCCGAATCAACCGGCAGGATGGCTGTCTTGTTTTCACAAGCCAATTGTGTGATGAGTTCGCCGGCTACAACCAAGGTTTCCTTGTTAGCCAAAGCGATTATTTTTCCCGCCTTGATGGCGCTGATGGTCGGTTTTAATCCGGAATAGCCAACCATAGCTGTTAGAACAATATCTATCGGTTCGGATTCAACCACTTGTGACAAAGCATTTTCCCCCGCCCAAACTTTTATCGGCAATCCCAATAAAGCCTCTTTTAATTGTTTGTATTTACTTTCATTGGCAATCACCACCATTTCGGGTAAAAACGCTTTGGCCTGTTGAATCAGCAATTCTACATTGTTATTGGCTGTCAGGGCATAAACTTCGAACAAATCCGCATGTTCGCGGATTACGTCCAAGGCTTGGACGCCTATTGAGCCGGTTGAGCCTAAAATTGCAATCTGCCTTTTTTCTTTGTACATCAATTGAAGTTTATGTATTCTTTAGGGTCTACCGGTTTACCTTTATACCACAATTCAAAATGCAGATGGTCTCCGGTCGAATAATTTCCGGTGCTCCCCGCCAAAGCAATGGTTTCGCCTCCGTTCACTTCATCACCTTGCCTTTTTAGTAATGACGCATTGTGCTTGTAAACAGACACGTATCCATTTTGGTGCTGAATTTGAATTACGTAACCTGCATTTGCATCAAAACCGGTATAGATGACGGTACCTTTCGTGGTAGAAACAACGGATGATTTGGGTGTTGTCGCAATATCTATTCCATAATGCTTTTCCTTGAGGCTGAAAGCAGAAGATATCAAGCCGTTGACAGGTCTGAAAAACATGATGATATCCGGACGGTTCGCATTGGTATTCAATGCGTTCAGATTGTATTTTTCTTCCTCTTCAAAATTCCGGATAAATTTGGCGGTCGTTTTCGATTTTTCCAAATCAACGTTCGCATTATCGCGTAAGGAATCTATTTTAGGAATTTCATCTACTTTCATATCTCCTCTCAATATGGCTCTGATATTATCTAAATATTTTGACTGTATATGCAGATGCTGCTCTAAAGAATCTGTTTTCAAAGAGTTGTCTATCATTTCCTGCCTGATTTCAGAAGCCATGTATCCGGGTAAATAATTACGAATCGGCGTTTTAATAATTACGACGGAAGTCAATGCAATCAAAAGAGCGGCAAAAACCACAAGCGCCAAAAATCCTGAAAGACGAGACAACCTGAATGAAAACACCTCTTCCAAGGTATTTTCATTCAAAAAAGACAGTTTATATTTAAAACGTATCCTTTTCCAAAACGCCATTTTTTTCGGGAATCGACTCATTCTATCATTAATTCATCTATTATTCGTTGGCAATGCCCCCATTTATCAATCATATATAAAATATAACGAATATCAACTCCGATACATCGCTGAATATCCGTTTCGAATGCAATATCGCCACTCATAGCTTCCCAATTGCCGTCGAAAGCCAATCCCAACAAGCGACCTTTTCCATCGAAAATCGGACTGCCGGAATTACCGCCGGTTATATCGTTATTCGTTAAAAAGTCAATATTTATATCTCCTTTTTTGTTGCCATAAACGCCAAAATCTTTTTTCTGCAACAAATCCAGCACTTCCGGCTGAATATGGAACTCTGGGTCGTCTTTGACATATTTTTCAAAAACGCCTTCGGAGGTTGTATAGTAATCATACCAGGCGCCGTTGTAAGGTGTATAGCCGCCCACACTTCCATAACTCATCCGCATAGTGGAATTGGCGTCGGAAGGTAAATTTACATCCGGTTTCATTTCTTGCAATCCGGCAAAAAACAAACGCTCGCCCTTGGCTATGTCATATCGGTTTCGCATAATGACTTCGCGCACCAAAGTGACGGTTTTCTGTACCGATTGTGCCAATTGAACAGCCGGGTCCTTTTCTAAGTTTTTTACTTTTTTCGGATTCGCCAAGACTTCTTTCAACTTATCAGGATAGGGAACTACCGATTTTTTGAACAAATCGGCGGCATATTTGGCATAATTTCCTTTGTATTTTTTGTCGATTACGGTATAGATATCCGGAAGGTATTTTGCCGGAACACGCTCTTTTACAATTTGAAGCATAGTCGCCAATACTTTTTCGTCCAAAGTCGGTTCATAGTCTTTATAATTAGGTCTGATACCTGTTTCGAAAAAGCCTGCCAAGTCTGCTATCCTTTTACTACTTGCATCGGCCGTTGAGGCATAGCGAATGATTTCAGCGCCACCGACAAAAGCCTCGGTCAGGTAAGTGAGGATATTTTGATTTTCGTCGGTTGAAAGATAGGCTGTTTTCAGTAAATCCAAAGCCTCACCATATTGACTTTTTTTATCCGGATTTGCATCCAACCATCTTTTAAATTCACGTTCCAAGGCTTGTTTGCGTTCAACGACATGCATCTTTTCAAGTCCACGGTTCATACCGATGGAGTTTTTCCAGTAGTTGGAACTGCTCGCATATTTGGAAGCGTATTTGATTCTAACGGCATCGGACTGTAGCATGGCTTCTTTCCAGCTATTTTGCTTAATTCCACGGACTTCAATGCGCGGTTCATTCATCCCTTTGACACGTTGGTCTATACCCCATGAAGTCAGGTAACGGCTCGTACGTCCCGGATAACCGATGGTCATGGCAAAAGAATTTTCACTATACCCATCCAAAGATATTTTTGCGGTAAATTTGGGTTTATACGGAATATTTTCCTTATGGTAACCTTCTTTTTTATCAGGGTTTGCGTACACACGAAACACGCTGAAATCACCGGTATGGCGCGGCCACATCCAATTGTCCGTTTCATCACCGAATTTTCCGACGGAAGAGGGTGGCGCAAAAACCAAACGGACATCCGAGAATACCTCATAAACGTTCAGATAGAAAGCGTTATTAGCAAAATAAGAACTCACCCTCGCTCTTAATGATTGGGTGGAATCGGTATAATGCTGTTCAATTGCTTCCATCGCTTTATTGATGGCGACCGTTCGCTCCTGTTCATCCATATTGTCATTGAGTTCCTTGAGAATTTCCGGCGTTACATCA
The DNA here is from genome assembly GCA_031289145.1 of Dysgonamonadaceae bacterium. Taxonomy (GTDB): domain Bacteria; phylum Bacteroidota; class Bacteroidia; order Bacteroidales; family Azobacteroidaceae; genus Azobacteroides. The sequence continues at coordinate 22,420 of JAITQA010000095.1, forward strand.
ATGGTTTTTTGCAAATACAGAACCGCTAATCCCGGAATAGGAAGTTCTTCTTCCATGGTTTGGGCTACAAAACCATCCCGTAGATAATCTTTTCCTACAGCGCTTTGTGATTGTATTGAGCTATAACCGCAATGATGATTGGTAAAAATAAGTCCTTTATCCGACACCGTGATACCCGTGCATCCTCCGCCAAAGAGGACAACAGCATCCTTCAGGGATGGTTCAACCGTATCGTACAATTGTCCGGGACTTAAAGTGAAACCCAATTCCTTCATTCTGTTCCAATTAGATGCTTTCAAATTGTTTAACATCCACATACCTTCGTCTGCCTGTAAACTAAAACAGAGCAGCAGGCAAATAAATAATCCTATACTTTTTTTCATACGTAAATTAATGTGCTAATATGCTAATGTGCTAATGTGCTAATATGCTAATGTGATAATGTGCTAATATGCTAATTTTTAGTCGCATACATCAACCATAAAATCATACAAATCTTGCATCAGCGTAAATTCGTCCGCCAGATACCCGGCAAAATTTCCACTGAAGAGTTCTTCTCCAACCGGATGATTTTTATACAGATAGATACTTTTCAACTGTATCCATTGCTGGAAATAATCCGGCAAATCATTGACTATCGGTCGTTTGTATGCTTCACCACCGATAATGTATCCGTGTTTACCGATTAAATCTTCGGTAATAGCCCTGAAATGGTCTTGCTCGTATTCGATTTTAGACCGGAAACTATCCATCACTTTCTTTTTGGCTAAGTACAGCCCCATCCCGTATTGATAGCCTTCTTCGCTGATTTCGGCAAAAAAGCCCGGAAAACCTTCCCAATGCTGCACGATACGCTGGAAAGTAATCCACAAATGGGTTTTATAAGGTGTTTTGTCCGCCGAAAAACGGATATCGCGATAGATCCTCGACACAATTCTGTTGGGACGAAAATCCATTTGCGAATCAATGGAATACATGGCAGGAGTCAATGCAACTACCAATGATTTAAGCGGTTGTAAAATTTCTGTTTCATAAACCGATTTCCGCTCATCGAACCAAGGCTTGTAATTATTCTCCTTTAATTCGCTGAAGAATCTAAAAGTTTCCGGAGAGAAACCGGTAAAATTTTCAATTAATTTCATTTGTCAGATTCCCAAAGATTTACGCACTTCGTCAATTTTAGCCTCTGCTGCTTTCTCTGCCGCTTGTAATTCTTCAATAGCATCCACTTTACTGTGAATTTCAATATAGAATTTAATCTTAGGCTCTGTTCCTGACGGGCGGATGGAAACTTTGGTTCCGTCTTCGGTAAAATACTGCAATACATTAGATGTTGTCGGCATATCCAACGAAACGATTTCGTTTTCTATCAGGTCTTTGCCGGTCAGTTTGGCAAAATCTTTGATAAAAATGACTTTCGAACCGGCTAATTCAAGCATCGGATTTTCGCGGAAATTTTTCATCATCGCTTCAATTTCTTCAGCGCCTGATTTGCCTTGTTTCACTACCGATATACCTTTTTCTTTCGAGAATCCGTATTCAACATAAATATCCTGAAGCAGTTGATAAATGGTCTTGCCCTTTTCGGCTGTCCATGCCGCAATTTCGGCCAAGAGCATGCAAGCAGAAACAGCATCTTTATCACGAACAAAATTTTCAGCCAAAAAGCCGTAACTTTCTTCCCCGCCTCCGATATAAGTCCGCTTATTTTCATTTTGGCGCATTACATCGGCAATCCATTTGAATCCTGTGTAGCAGTCATAAAGTTTCACACCATTTTTTTTAGCGATTTTTTTCACTAATTCGGTTGAAACAATGGTCTTTACTACATACTCATTTCCTTGTAGTTTCCCGGACTCTTTCCAACGGGTAATCAAATAATAGATAAAAATCAACAAGGTTTGATTGCCGTTCAATAAGACAAATTCGCCCTCATTGTTCCGAACGGCTGCACCTACGCGGTCTGCATCCGGGTCGGAAGCCATCACTAAATCGGCGCCGGTTGCAATGGCTTTTTCAACCGCCATTTTCAAAGCGGCGGCTTCTTCGGGATTCGGCGAAATAACCGTCGGAAAATCGCCGCTAATCACATCTTGTTCGGGAACATGGATAATATGGGTAAAACCCAATGCTTTCAAAGCATCCGGAATCAAAGTGATACCGGTACCGTGAATCGGGGTGTATACGATTTTGATGTCTTTACATTTAGCAATGGCCTCGGAAGAAAGAGATATCGACAATAAATCCTGAATGTACTGTTTGTCAATACTTTCATCCAAAACTTTCACCAAAGCAGGATTTTTCTCGAACTTGATTTCTTTCACCGATGATATTTTGTTGACTTCACCGATGATATTATGATCATGCGGCGCGATTACCTGCGCTCCATCATCCCAATAGGCTTTGTAGCCGTTGTATTCTTTCGGATTATGAGAAGCCGTTATTACAATTCCACTTTGACAAGCTAATTTCCGGATAGCATAACTAATTTCCGGCGTCGGGCGTAAATCAGGGAATAAATATGCTTTTATTCCATTGGCAGAGAAAATACCGGCGGCAATTTCAGCAAAAAGACGGCTGTTGTTCCGGCAATCGTGCCCGATTACTACGCCGATTTCCGGAAGAGAAGCAAATTCTTTTTTCAAATAATTTGCCAAGCCTTGGGTTGCAGTACCTACCGTATATTTGTTCATCCGGTTAGAGCCTGCACCCATAATACCCCGAAGACCTCCCGTTCCAAATTCCAACTCTTTGTAAAAAGATTCAATAAGGTCTGTAGGGTCTTCTTTTTCAAGTAATTCCTTTACTTTTTTTCGCGTTTCTTCGTCATATTCCGGAGCCAACCATGTTTCGGCTTTTGCTCGTACTTGTTTTAACAGATTCTCATTTTCCATGTCAACTATTTTTTAATGTAATTCTTTTTCTTTTAGCCATTCTCCTTTTTCCGCTATAATTTTCCGTAAATATTTTTCATTGAATTTGGGGCGGTTAGGGTATTGGGAACCACCATATTCATTGTAAATAAATTGTCCGTCCTTTTCTTTTTTAACCACGCCATCCATATATTTTACAACCAAGTATTCGCCCAAAGATTTCCACTCAAACAAAGCATTTTGCGCAACATCTACACTATAATTCGTCAAGAAAGAAACGGCGGCATTCCTGTCCGTTTTGAGTAACTCGGCAGCATTTTGTTCAATTTTAGACTGGTTCTCAAAATAAGCGTTTTCCAATTTGGTCTGAATATTTATTGCATCTCCCAATGTCTGTTCATAGCGATTGTAGGCCATATTGGCTACCCAGTTGTGCACCCAGAAAGCGGAAGTCCACGAGAAATGGTTGAAATCGCCGTTCCCAACCCGGTAACATTCCGGTGTGCGGGTCATGCAGGGATACATCGGCGTAAATACGGTAAAGCGGGCATCATCCACGCCAAACCAAAATACGCCGCCCACTTCGTCAGGGAGATAGTTTCGCATCTGCCCGAGAAAAACGAAGCCTGTTTGTTGTGTGGAAATAGGGCGTTCAAATCCGTATTTGACACTATCAACCTCCCAACCGAGCGGATGAAAACGGTAAGGGGAATGGAAAGGGCCAGCAGCAATATCTTGTGTCGGGTCAAAGACCGTTCCTTCATAATGATTGCGCATCATAGCCATCAAATCTTTCGCTTCCAATTGCTGTTTGGGTTTTACATACAAAGGCATGGGTTTAGGGTTTTGTCCTAAAATATAGGGAATCCATTGTTCGGCATTCTCGGTATATTGGTTGAAATAACTCCAGACACGCGCTTCGCAGAATCTTAAACCACCCCAATCCAAAGGATTATACGTATTTGCAAAACTGAAATCTTCATCTTTCCCTGAAAAATATCCTTTTTGCCGGGCAAAAGAGATTACATCTTTCGAATAGACACAGTTTTCTTTATCATTCAAAGGGAACTGATGGATACGCGATTGATTGGCATGTGCGGCAATACAATCGTCCGGAATGCGGACAGCTACCCATGCGGCGCCTTTGTTACCCACTCCTTTTCCGATCATTTCCAATATCCATACTTCGTTTTTGTCTACTACCGAAAATGATTCGCCTTCGCTGTAGTATCCATATTCAGCTACCAGGTCTGTCATGATTTTAATGGCTTCGCGAGCGGTTTTCGCTCTTTGCAGCGCGATATAAATCAGACTTCCGTAATCAATAATCCCTGTTGTGTCGGTCAATTCGTGTCGTCCGCCGAAAGTGGTTTCGCCAATACATAACTGATGCTCATTCATATTTCCAATAACATTATAGGTATGAGCGACTTGTGAAATTTTCCCCAGGTATTTGTGCGTATCCCATTCGTAGACATCCAACTTTGTTCCGGCCGGATAATCAGCAGCCGGCCAATGGTAAAGTTCGCCATACAAAGCATAAGAATCGGCCGAATAGGTGACCATCGTGGAACCGTCTTTTGATGCGGCTTTTCCCACCAATAGATTGGTACAAGCCCTTGTGGACATAACGCTACAAGCTATCCCCAATAAAATTGCAAAAAATATTTTCATTGTTATAATACACTATTAAAATTGAACGGCAAAGGTACGAAAAAAGGTGCAATTATCTGTGTTTTGAGTGTGAAAAATGAAATTTCTTAACAAATCACTATGCGATTTCTCCAGAAAATTTAGTATTTTTGCACCTTGGTATATAAAAATTGATGCTAATATGCTGTTTAATTCCTTGCATTTTCTCGGGTTCTTCCCTGCGGTCTGTATCCTTTTCCGGATATTGCCGCAAAGATACAGGAATTTGTTTCTTTTAACTGCCAGCTATTATTTTTATATGAGTTGGAAGCCCGTTTATGGTTTGCTGATTCTTTTTTCAAGTTTTGTCACTTGGATAGCAAGCATTTATATTGATAAACAAAGTGAACGAAAAGCAAAAAAAAAGATACTGGTAATCAGCCTTATTGCGAATTTTGCCGTTTTGTTTGTTTTCAAAGACGCCGATTTTTTCTCCACACTCATCAATCAAATATTGGGTTTTGCTTCTATACGGATGCAACTTCCTTCAATGGAACTGTTGCTTCCTATCGGCATATCATTTTATACGCTTCAGGTGACTGCTTATGTAATTGATGTGTATCGGGGCGAAATACAACCGGAACGCAGTTTTCTCCGTTATGCACTGTTTGCTGCTTTTTTCCCGCAATTGGTGGCCGGACCTATTGAACGGGCTAAAAACCTTTTGCCACAGTTTCACCGGGAGTATCGTTATGACGGAAAGGTATTCTTCGACGGCATAAAAATAATGGCCTGGGGCTATTTCATGAAACTTTGTATTGCCGACAGGTTGGCGCCATACGTCGATGCCGTATTCAATAATTACCAGATACATAACGGCGCCAGCCTGTTGTTGGGAACTTTTTTCTTCACTTTCCAGATTTTCTGCGATTTTGCCGGCTACTCCCTGATTGCTTTAGGTACAGCCAAATGCCTTGGTTTCGACCTGACGCTGAATTTCAAAAGGCCTTATCTTTCGCCCGATATCAAAACATTTTGGCGAAGATGGCACTGTTCGCTCTCAAGTTGGTTTGCAGACTATGTCTATATCCCTTTGGGCGGAAATCGCTGCACGCTATACCGACATTTGTTTAATCTTTTTATTACCTTTGTCATCAGCGGATTATGGCATGGAGCCAACTGGACTTTCCTTATATGGGGAGCCTATCATGGTTTACTGATAATTTTTTATGTCTTGAAAAACAGATTATTACCGGAAATAAAAGCCCACTCGCCCTTTCAAACAATAATAAGTGTATTTTTTACTCTTATTATTGTAATGTTCGGATGGATTTTTTTTCGGGCCAACGATGTGGAGGGCGCTTTTAGCATTGTAAAAAAGATTTTTACCGAACCCGGTATGCTGTACCGGGGAAATGGTATTCCGGATATAATTTTAGCTTTGTTTTGCATCGGACTGTTGATGTTCAAAGAAATAAAAGACGAAATGGCTTGGAACATTCATTTGATACATAATAAGAATGAGGTAATCAGTGTGATTTCCTTATCTTTGCTGATAAGTTTTATTATTTTAAGCGCTAATTTTTCGGGCGGCGCATTTATCTATTTTCAATTTTGATGAAGAATAATTGGTTAAAATATCGCCTTTTTTTCCTGCTGGCTGCGGTAGCGCTCATAGATAGCTGTTTCGGCATTTTGGTCGATTTCTACACTGCAAAACACCCTCTGCCGGGCGATTACCTGAAAATCGAATACCTGATGAAAAGTTCGGACGAAGACATGCTTATCATCGGCTCCTCGGTAACCATCAATGCCTATATTCCGCAAATAATGGAAGACAGCTTGGGGCTTACCTGTTTCAACGGCGGATGTAATTCGCAAACTTTACCTTTTTATCAATGTATGGTGGAACGTATCCTTAGCCGGTATTCCCCCTCTTATATCGTTCTTTCCATGCGAAAAGACGACCTTTTTGATGGCAGTCTGGGCTTTATCAACCTGCTCAAACCCTATTACGGCAAGGGATACGCATCAATTGATTATTTTTTAGACAAGCAAAACGGACGTAAAAGTATTTTTCTGCACTCGAACTTGTATCGTTACAATACAATCGGATGCCGGATATTGCTCCATTACCTGCAATCAGCCGAAAAAATCAGCCGGAAAGGATTTGAACCGCACGCTGTCCCCAAATATCCGCCTACGCTGATAAACCACTATGAATATGCAAGCGCTTATCGCCCGACAAATCCGGAACTTGAAGCTTGTTTTCTCAAAATAGTCGATTTGTGTCGGCAATCCGGCGTCCGCCTGATTGTGACTTCTCCTCCGCTGTATATAAAACTTCCCGGTCAGGGAAATTCGTATGAGTTTTCTGTCTTGGAAAATTTATGTAAAGCACACGATGTTCCGTTTATCAATGACAGTCAATCCGCATTTTTTCTTTCACGACCCGATTTATTTCACGACAATAGTCATCTAAACTATCGCGGTTCGGAGATTTATACAAATCGTTTTATTAATGAGCTAAGAGAGAAACGTGCAGAATTATCTTTTAAATAACACTACTCATTTGACAAAATTCATTATTTTTTCTGTTTTTTCTTACATTTGTTTGGAATTAAAAAAACTCTTCGTATATTTGCAGCGCTAATAAAAAAGATTGGCATCTTTTATGAACAGAATCAATACATACGGGCTATTGCTTAGCATTATTATTATTCTCTTGCACAGAACAAGCAGAAGCGAGTAGGGTATGTGATTGTATAAAATCAAATTGAATAGAACCTTTCTCGCTTCGGTTGAGAAAGGTTTTTTTTTACAAATTATGATGACAGACAAATTATTTATTTTCGACACAACTTTGCGGGACGGCGAACAAGTTCCGGGTTGTCAACTGAACACCATCGAGAAGATTCAGGTAGCGCAGGCATTGGAAAATCTGGGTGTGGATGTGATTGAAGCCGGGTTTCCCGTCTCCAGTCCGGGCGATTTCAATTCGGTAGTGGAAATTTCTAAAGCGGTCACTTGGCCTGCTATTTGCGCTTTGACCCGCGCGGTAGAGAAAGACATCGACGTGGCTGCCGAAGCCTTGAAGTTTGCCAAACACAAACGCATTCATACCGGTATCGGCACTTCGCCCTACCACATTAAATACAAATTCAATTCCACGCAGGATGAGATATTGGAACGGGCGATAGCTTGCGTCAAATATGCAAAAAAATACGTGGAAGACGTGGAGTTTTATTGTGAAGACGCCGGTCGTACCGACAACGTCTATCTGGCGCGGGTGGTGGAAGCGGTCATCAAAGCGGGGGCAACGGTGGTGAATATCCCCGATACGACCGGTTATTGCCTGCCTTCGGAATATGGCGAGAAAATCAAATTCTTGGTGGAAAATGTAAACGGTATTCACAACGCCATCCTTTCCACACACTGCCACAACGATTTGGGAATGGCTACCGCCAATACGATTGCCGGAATCATGAACGGAGCGCGACAGGCGGAAGTGACTGTCAACGGTATCGGTGAACGGGCGGGAAATACTTCGCTCGAAGAAGTGTCCATGATTCTGAAAAGTCACAGGGAATTGGCGATTGAAACCCACATCAATACCCAACATATCTATCCAATCAGCCGGATGGTTTCCAGCCTGATGAATATGCCCGTTCAACCGAACAAGGCGATTGTCGGACGAAACGCTTTCGCACATTCTTCCGGCATCCATCAGGACGGGGTATTGAAAAACCGCGAAAGTTACGAGATTATCGACCCGAAAGATGTTGGTATCGATGACAATACCATTGCGTTGACGGCTCGTAGCGGACGCGCCGCGCTCAAACACCGCCTGAATGTATTGGGCGTTGACCTTCCGCAGGAAAAATTAGACACGGTTTACGAAGGATTTCTTCAATTAGCCGACCGGAAAAAAGACATCAACGACGATGATATTCTGCTGTTAGCCGGAAAAGACCGGACAGAATCGCAACGAATCAAATTGGAATACCTGCAGGTGACTTCGGGCGTAGGCATCAAATCGGTAGCCAGCATCTGCCTGAACATTGCCGGTGAAAAGTTTGAAGCGGCAGCTTCCGGTAACGGACCTGTCGATGCGGCCATCAAAGCGCTGAAACAGATTATCCGCCGCCAAATGACCATACAGGAATTTTTGATTCAAGCCATCAACAAAGGAAGCGACGACATGGGAAAGGTACACATGCAAGTGGAACACAAGGGAATCAATTATTATGGCTTTTCCGCTAATACCGACATTATCGCTGCTTCCGTAGAAGCTTATATTGATGCAATTAATAAATTTGTAAAATAATGTGACAATGTGCTAATGTGCTAATATGCTAATATGACAATTAAATCCATTAGCATATCAGCATATCAGCACATTAGCATATTAGCATATTGAAAATTATGAAAACTTTATTTGACAAAATTTGGGACAAACATGTTGTAACAACTGTGGAGGATGGACCTACGCAACTCTACATCGACCGCATGTACGTACACGAAGTGACCAGTCCACAAGCATTTGAAGGGCTTCGCCGCCGGGGATTGAAGGTTTTCCGCCCCCGCCGGATCACTTGTATGCCCGACCACAACATCCCGACATTGAATCAGGAGCGTCCCATCCAAGACCCGATTTCCAAGAATCAGGTCGATGCTTTAGACAAAAATGCCAAAGAATTTGGCGTGGAATATTACCCGATAGGACACGAATTGAACGGCGTAACGCATGTGGTCGGTCCTGAAAACGGGCTTTCCCTGCCGGGTACGACAATGGTTTGCGGCGATTCGCACACCTCCACGCATGGCGCTCTGGGCGCTGT
>JAITQA010000126.1 GCA_031289145.1 Dysgonamonadaceae bacterium
ATCCTACTCTTCCCCGTTTTTTCCTCAGCTGACCCGTCATGTCGACTAAGAGAGCGAAGCGAACGCATGGAGACATCTCATGATAAGCGTTAATTTCTTTTTTGATAATTGGTTTATTATGAATATTATCCATCTATCGAGTTGGTGATTATACGAGAAACGCAGTTTATACGCTACAGGCAGAACCTATGCTAAGACAAAGGTGAAAATGATGTCGGCTTTCTACTTTCACCCTTTTGGGTGATTGACGGGCGTTTGTATCCTTTCTACCTTTGTCCCGAACAAATATAAACCGCTCCGCAAGGGGCATAAAACAGAAAGAATATGAAAAAGTCTTTTTTAACATTGGCTATTAGTGCCTCAATGATTTTGGCGGCAAACGCACAGGACGATACAAAAATATCGTGGAAAGTGCAGAATGACACGTTGTTTATATCCGGAAATACGATTTCCGGAAGTGCATTTGACGAGGGTAAAAAGCGAAGTACCCTTAACTTTGCATCTTGGGGTATAAATAGCAGTGAATGGGACGGGACTTTAGGGCAGCTTTCTTTTATGACAACAGAGTCTCCATTGGTAATAAGTGAGGGCGTAACTACAATTAGCGATGGCGCTTTTGGTGGTTTTGCGATTGTTTCCGCATCTATTCCAAACTCTGTTGTCAGCATAGGGAAAGGCGCATTTTTTGATTGTGAAAACCTCGTGATCGTCAATCTGCCCTGTTGTATAAAAGTCATTGAGCCTTACACTTTCTATGGTTGCGAGTCGCTTGAAGCCATAAACGTTGATGAAACGAACGAAAAATTCTGTTCTATCGACGGCGTACTGTACAGTAAAGACTTGACGGCGCTGATACTGGTTCCCAACGCTAAAAATGGCAGTGTGCGGATACCTGAAAACGTCGCTGAAATCAGCAATTACGCGGTTTATAACTGTGCTTTGACCGATTTTTATGTTTCATGGAAAAATCCGCCCATAGCTACAGACAATATTTTCGGCAGCAGCAAGAGTAAGTGCAAAATTGAAAAACTGCATATCCCTGCCGGAACGAAAAATACTTATAAGCAAGCCGGCTGGACAAAATATTTCAAGAAGCTAATAGAAGAAAAAAATGGTTAACCGCAGGCAGAACTTACGTCCAGCCACAGGGACTGCCAATGTCGGCAGACTCGACCATTCACTCCGATAGATTTATTTCCATATTTTTGTCAGCCATTTTCTTAGCGGAATATCGTAGAATTTCGTTACCAGATAGGAGAGGGTCATTGTCGTAAAAAAGACCAATAAAATCACCCAAACCGATTCGGCGACTGTATGCTTTGTGTCTGATACCCAACCGATAAAGATATAAATAATCGGATAGTTAATCAAATAGAGCGGATAGGAAATGTCTCCCAGAAACTTGCAAAGCCCTGATGCAAATTTTCCTTTGACAACGCCACTCGCTCCCATGAAAACAATGAGCGGGAAAACGATCAGAATAACAAACGATTCGTAAAGTCCGTTCATCCAGAGATTTTCGCGTCCGCCGATTCTCGGCGCCAGCAGCACGGCCAGCAGTAAGAGGGAACTCCAAAAGAATGCATGTTTGATTTTAACGATTTTGACCGCACGATAAAGCAACAGTCCCGCTAAAAACGGATATAGCAACCGCGTAAAACCGGCGTAGAGATGCTTGCCGTCGAAAACCCATCCTCCGATGACATCCCCTTGCGTGAGCGTCAGGTAAAGCGTTGAACCTGCGGCCAAAATTACAAACGCCGACAAGAATACTTTGGATAGCCTCTTGAATAGAAGCGCATAAAGGATATTTGCTATGTATTCAAAAAAAAGCGACCAGCAAGGGGCGTCCAGCGTGTACATTTCTTCCCAGCCGCGAATGTCGTATTTGGCCGGAACCGGAATCAGCAACATCCCAAGCGCCATGTACAAAAGCATCTTCAGTACAGGGACTTCGTGAATTTTAGGAAATATTGCCGAATCGCCGAAATAAAAAAGCACGGCGCCGAGAATCATGCCGAAAACGACCATGGGATGAAGCCGGATGAAACGCCGTTTGAAGAAAGCGCCAAGGCTCATGCGCTGCCAGCGTTCGTCGTAAGCATATCCGATGACGAATCCCGAAAGGGCATAGAAAAAGTCTACGGCGAGGTATCCGTGACCGATAATCAATCCGAAGCGGTCGATGACAAACGCCTCAAAAATATGGTAAACCAAAACCATCACGGCAGCCACGCCCCGTAATCCGTCCAATATCTCATAATGGGGCTTCGACGCCGGTAAATCAGTCTTCATAAACATTGATTTTTTTGAAATCGCCGCAAAGGTAAGAAAAAAGCATTAATTTCCTGTTACGAATTGCTTATAAAGACGTTCTATACTGTCCATCAGCTCTGCCTACGCTGGGCCAAGGAAGTAAGGCAATGCGGCTGTTGACAATTTTTTAAGCCCTTTTTTTCGTAGCATGTCATTTTGAGCTTTTTATCTCTTTTCTTTGATTAAAAAGAATGAGCAAAAAAAATAGTTTCAAAAACAGAGAAAATTTGTTAGATGAACGCTTTGATTATGGAAAAATAAGATACTTTTCAGTATTCGGAATTTGATTTTTAATTCCGACCTTTGCGGCGCATTTTAAATGCATCAGGTCTGTTATTTTTCAGTCCTTGAATTGTATGAATATTAATCAAATTAATTTATGAAAAAAGGATTTTTTTTATTTTGGGGATTTTTTTTCCTTCACACTGTATTTTTACATGCGCAAGTCAGAATTGGCGGCATCAAAGAACCGCATCGTTCAGCCTTGTTGGATTTGAATGAAACCAACGATGCGAATGATGGGAAACAAGGATTAGCGCTTCCCCGAGTAGTGCTCAATTCCCATACCACTCAGCTGAATGGCAACAATCCGCCCGATGGCATGATCGTTTACAACACAAATAAAGCCTTCGGCGAGGGTATTTATTATTGGGTAAGCAATAAATGGGTAAAAGTAGCGAGCGGTTCCTTTATCGAAGGAGATGCTATTGTAGGCAATGAAGTGACAGGCGCCACGCACGACGGCGGATTGAAAAGAGACGGAGCAGGCACTGCTGCTGATCCTTATACGCTGGGTATAGATAAAGGAGGCGTGACAAATAAAATGATCGCCGCGGGCGCTGTGACCGGCGATAAAATTGACCGTATGAGTGCGTCGAAAAATGATGTTTTATCCTATGACGGAAGCCATTGGAGACCTCAACCGGTAGATAGCCTGGTAAAAGCGGCGGGCTCGGGATCAGGGGTAAAAACGCAATTCTATTCCAAAGCTGAGACAACTTTTAATGGTTCCTACACCATAGCGTTTAAGGAGAAAGTGGTGCTTCCGAAAACGATATTCATATTGAACGGTCATCAAGGAAAGGAAAGGCTTCCATTGAGTATGTCCGAATTAACGAATATTTCTGTAAGGATACCGGCTGCGAGTTCATCAAGAACCGGCTTCTCATTACAAGTTATAGAATTTAATTAAGCAATAAATTATTTAAGATGATGCGAATTTTAATTTATGTATTTCTCGGAATATTTTCCATTAATACGCTACAAGTAAGCGCTCAAATCAGAATCGGAGGCTTGGAAGAACCGCATCGTTCAGCCGTACTGGATTTGAATGAAACCGGCACAATGAATGATGGGAATCGGGGATTGGCGCTTCCCCGTGTAAAGCTCTCTCCCAATACCACGCTATTGAATGGAACGACCCCATCCAAGGGTATGATGGTTTACAATACAAGTACATTCATGGAGCAGGGTGTTTATTATTACGCTGATAATAAATGGATAAAAATATCGGACGGCGCTGTTTTGGAGGGAGATGCTATCGTGGGCAATGAAGTGACAGACGCCACGCAGGGCGGCGGATTGATAAGAGACGGAGCAGGCGCTGTCGATGATCCCTATACGTTGCGTATAAATAAAGAAGGCGTGACAAGTGAAATGATCGCCGAGAATGCTGTGACCGGTGATAAAATAGAAAGTGCATCGGACAAAAGCGTCTTACAGTATAACGGAAACGAATGGGCGCCAGCGCAGGCGGAAGATGTTCTAAAAGCGGCAACAGCTGCCGGATTGAAGATAAGTCGTATTCAATTCAAAAATGGCTCTTACTCCGCTACCACTCAGATGATGGTAAAATTTGATAAAGAAATTAAGCCGGATAGGACGCTATTTTTGGTGAACGGATATTATTATGATAGTACTTCCGGCAGTAAAGGCTATGCGCCATTGTTTATAGTTAATTACACAAAAGATGCTATATTTTTTCCAGGAACAGATAAAGGCACTACTGCACAATACTCCATGGTAGTTGTCGAATTTGAATAAAAACCAATAACTATCCCTAAAGAGGGCTTTGTATCGCAGTAGCGAAAAGCCCCCTTTAGGGAGTTGCGGTTGAACTTTTATCCGCGTTTTACCGCTTCCGAACAGGCAGGTATTCTTGTTGATCCAAGATATTCCGGTATGCCGGACGGATAATCCGCTTGCTCTTGAAGTTCAATTCTTCAATCCGGTGAGCCGTCCAGCCGACAATACGCGCCATGGCAAACAAAGGCGTATATATTTCCTGCGGCAGTCCAATCATCTCATAAACAAAGCCCGAATAGAAATCAATATTCGACGACACACTCTTTTTACTTCCCTTGAATGTATAGAAAGCATTAATCGCCCTTTCCTCTAATAATTCGAGAAAATCAAATTCTTCTTCCCGGTTTTTTTCCTTGGCGAGATCGCGTGCCAATTCTTTCAGCAGCAGTGCCCGCGGGTCGGAAATGGTGTATACCGCATGGCCGATGCCATAGATCAAACCGGTCTTGTTGTACACCTCTTTGTTCAGCATCCGGATGAAATAGCTGTCTATTTCTTCGATATTCTTCCAGTCGATAATGTTTTCTTTCAGATGGTTGAACATATCTACGACCTGAATGTTTGCCCCTCCGTGCAAAGGGCCTTTCAAAGAGCCGATACCTGCAGCTATGGCCGAATAGGTATCCGTCCCGGTCGAACTGGTCACCCGTACGGTAAAGGTAGAGTTGTTACCGCCCCCGTGTTCGGCTTGCAAAACCAACAGCAAGTCGAGGGTACGGGCTTCGAGTGGGGTAAAATCTTTTTTGAGCATGTGAAGAAAGTTTTCGGCCAAATTTAAATTGTCGTGAGGATGCCGGATATGTAACGACCGCCCTTGTGTACTGTGCCTTAAAATATTGTAGGCGTATGCAATGATAGTCGGGAAACGGGAAATCAGTTGAATGGACTGACGCATCAGGTTTTCCGGAGATGTATCATCCGGATTCGGATCAAAATTATACATTTCCAGCACGCAACGCGCCAAGGAATTCATAATGTTGTGCCCTTCCAGGTCAATAATATTCATCTTGGTTTTTTGTTCCAAGGGCATATTGTCATTGACCAATTCCCTGAAATTTTCCAATTCTTCCTTATCCGGTAATTTCCCGGAAAGCATCAGGAAAGCGACTTCTTCGAAACCGAAGCGCTTTTCCCTGATCAGATCATGGACAATATCCTCAATGTCGTAACCGCGATAAAAAAGTTTACCGGGGATGGCTTTCACTCCGCCTTCCGGCAAACGCTCATAGCCTACTACATTCCCGATTTGGGTAAGTCCCACCAACACACCGGATCCGTCTTCATTGCGAAGACCCCGTTTTACATTGAACTGCACGAACAAGTCGTTATCAATCTTGGAAGTCGTCTTTACCGACTCCGATAATTTGTAAATCAAATATTCTTTTTTCATAATGACAAGTAATTTATTATTCTCTCTCCAAACTGAATAGTTCCCATCGGTTTACCGTTTGGCATAAACCGGGCCAGATCGTTCGTCGCCTCTCCATTGAGGAAGGCTTTTTCCATAGCATAAGTTATCATATCCGCAGCTTCTTTCCATCCCAAATAATCGAGCATCATTACAGATGAGAGAATTAAGGAAGATGGATTGACGCTGTTTTTTCCGGCGATATCAGGAGCTGTACCGTGTGTCGCCTCGAAAATGGCGTGTCCGCTGTTGTAATTGATATTGGCTCCGGGTGCAATACCGATGCCGCCTACCATGGCCGCCAACTGATCGGAAATATAATCGCCGTTGAGGTTCAAGGTCGCGATGACCGAATATTTTTCCGGCGTCAGCAAGGTGTTTTGCAGGAAAGCGTCCGCAATGACATCGTGGATGACTAATTTCCCTTCGGCCAGTTCTTTGGAAAATTCCCGTTCGGCCAAAGCGTATCCCCATTTCTTGAAGCCGCCTTCGGTGAACTTCATGATATTGCCTTTGTGTACCAAGGTCACCGTCGGAAGCTGATTTTCCAAGGCGTATTTGATGGCAGCGCGTACCAAGCGTTCGGTTCCTTCGATAGAAACCGGTTTTACGCCGAAAGCAGCGGTTTCTTCGAAGCGGATTTTTGTTACTTGCATTTCATCTTTCAGAAAATTCAGGAATTTTTTCGCTTCGGGTGTTCCTTGCTGCCATTCGATTCCGGCGTAAATATCTTCGGTATTTTCACGGAAAATAACCATATCCACTTTTTGTGGTTCTTTGACCGGCGATACGACTCCCTTGAACCAGCGCACAGGGCGCAGGCAGACATATAAATCAAGGTTTTGCCGCAAAGCTACGTTCAGCGAACGAATGCCTTCGCCTATCGGCGTGGTCAGCGGCCCTTTGATGCCGATTAAGTACTCCCTGAAAATTTCCAGCGTTTCGTCCGGAAGCCAGTTGCCGGTCGCTTTGAAAGCTTTTTCCCCGGCTAACACTTCTTTCCATGTGATAGAGCGTTTGCCATTATACGCTTTTTCAACGGCTTTGTTTACAATGCCTTGGCTTACCGGCGTAATCTCGCACCCGACGCCGTCTCCCTCAATAAAAGGGATGCTTACATGGTCCGGTACAACTAATTTTTCGTTTTCTTTTTTTATTATCATATTTTTATTGAGTAATTTACTCGTTGATTTTCAAATAATTCAACGCGCTACCGGCGCGATACCATTTAATCTGTAAATCATTGAAAGTGTGGTTTACCGGAAAAGCCTCCCGTGTGCCGTCGGCATGATGGAGAACGACTGTGAGCGGTTTGTCCGGTTCGAAAGCCTCAATACCTGTAATGGAAATCCGGTCGTTTTCCCGGATTTTGCCGTAATCGGTTTTGTTTTTAAACGTAAGCGCCAACATCCCCTGTTTTTTCAGGTTGGTTTCGTGAATACGGGCGAAACTCTTGGCTAAGATGGCTTTCACATTCAGGAAACGAGGCTCCATCGCCGCATGTTCACGGGAAGAACCCTCGCCGTAATTCTCCTCTGCAACCACTATCGAAGACAGTTGCGCCGCTTTGTATTGTTTTGCAACGGCCGAAACGGTATCGTAGTCGTTTGTCAGTTGGTTCAGCACCGAATTGCTTTTCCCATTGAAAGTATTGATGGCGCCCATCAACAGGTTACCGGAAATATTTTCCAGATGACCGCGAAAACGGAGCCAGGGGCCGGCCATGGATATATGGTCGGTAGTACATTTCCCTTCCGTTTTTATCAACAAGGGCATTGCTTCCAGGTCGCCTGCCTGTGGAACCGGAAATGCTTCCAACAACTGCAATCGTTCCGAAACAGGATTCACCCGGATGGCTACATTCCTGTCGCCGGGCGCCAGATAGCCATTGTCTTCCACAGCAAAGCCTTTGGCCGGAAAATCCGTTCCTTGTGGTTCTTTCAGTTTCACTTCCCGTCCGTCTTCCGTTTTTAAAGTGTCGGTTAATGGATTGAAACAGAGGTCTCCAGCAATGGTTAACGCCACCGTCAGTTCGGGTGAGGCTACAAAAGCGTAAGTATTCGGATTACCGTCTGCCCGTTTGGCAAAATTGCGGTTGAAAGAAGTGACAATCGCATTTTTCCGGGTATTGTCATCGGTGTGGCGTTTCCACTGCCCGATGCAAGGGCCGCAGGCATTGGCCATAATTAACGCGCCGGCTTTTTCGAAATCGGCGATTATTCCATCCCTTTCCGCAGTATAGCGTACCTGTTCGGAGCCGGGATTTACGATAAGTGGTGAAGCAATCGGAATCCGGTTTTCCAAAGCCTGCCGGATAATGGATGCCGCACGGCTCATATCCTGGTAAGATGAATTGGTACAAGAGCCTATCAGTCCCACTTCCATCCGTTGCGGATAGTCGTTTGCCCTCACTTTTGCTGCAAATTCCGAGATAGGTGTTGCGGCGTCCGGCGTGAAAGGGCCGTTGATGTAAGGCGCCAAGGTGGAAAGGTCTATTTCAATGACCCGGTCGTAATATTGAGAAGGGTTTTCCCTTACTTCGGGGTCTGCCTGCAGACAGTCGGCAATCTTTTGTGCCGCATCCGCCACTTCTTGGCGACCGGTTGCCGCAAGGTAGGAGGCGATATTTTCATCGAAAGGGAAAACAGAGGTCGTAGCGCCTACTTCGGCTCCCATATTACAGATAGTCGCTTTGCCGGTAGCAGAAAGGGAGGCGGCGCCTTCGCCGAAATATTCGATAATCGAATTGGTACCCCCTTTGACGGTCAATATGCCTGCCAATTTCAGAATAACATCCTTGGGAGCAGCCCAACCACTCAGTTTACCGGTTAATTTCACGCCTATGAGTTGAGGCATTTTCAGTTCCCATTCCATGCCGCTCATAACATCCACAGCATCAGCTCCGCCCACACCGATAGCAATCATACCTAATCCGCCGGCATTCGGTGTATGCGAATCCGTTCCAATCATCATACCTCCGGGAAAGGCGTAATTCTCCAATACCACTTGATGGATAATTCCTGCACCCGCTTTCCAAAATCCGATACCGAATTTGTTCGATACGGTTTTAAGAAAATCATACACTTCGCGATTTGTATCCGTCGCTGAGGCGATATCCGCAATGGAACCTTTGTCGGCGATAATCAGATGGTCGCAATGTACCGTTGCCGGAACTGCCGATTGTTTTTTCCCGGCATTCATAAACTGCAACAAAGCCATCTGCGCCGTTGCATCCTGCATAGCCACCCGGTCAGGACGGAAATTCACGTAATCTGTACCCCGTTTGTATGCTTGCAGATTTTCCGCATCATACAAGTGGGCATACAAAATTTTCTCGGCCAAAGTCAAAGGCCTGTTAATCACTTGTTTTACTTTGTTTACTTTTTCTGCAAATTCCGAATAGAATTTTTGCAGCATCTCAAAATCATATATCATAACTATTCTGTTTATTAAAAAACACATTAAATGTACTAACTTTTTTTATATATCAATGCCAAATTACATCTTTTTAAATATTTTTACCGGATTCGCATAAAATTTGCAATGTTTTCATTCTCTTTGGTGCAACCTGCATATTCGGTTTATATATGCTATCCAAATCCATCAAATTTGTTATAAGGCTGTAAATGTATATAAAAAAAATTAAAAAATAAAATTCCATGCAACGTTTTTACTGTTTTTTCCATCTTATATATGAAAAGAGCGGTTTTTCAACATCGGACCGTTCAAAAATAAAATGTTAAACTAAAAAATGGTGATATGAAAATTTCTTCTAAAATTTCTTTTTTATTTATTTGTCTCGTTATGGGGCTTACAAGTTGTTTGAACGAAGATGATGCGAACAACATTGTTTATTTTTACGATGAACCTGCTATTTTTGTTCCGGACGGAGAGAAACCGTTTATTAACACAGCCTACGAGATATTTTACGTTCCGGATTTGGTCGGCAACACAACTTTGAAAGAAGGCGACCTTTTATGGACTTCCTTTATTGTGGATACAAGCAAACCTTCCGTTTCACATTCCGATAGTGAGTATTACGCAACGATTGGGTTCAAATACAAGCCGGTTGACAGTGCAAGCGTAATGGTTCCGGAAGCGAATGCAGAATTTGAAGCGTATTTATCGGACGATTATTCCGAAACTTTCCATTCTGCGGTATTATACAGGAGCAGTATTGATAAAATTTTGTTCTTCGGTTTCAAGCAAGCAGAAAAAGCGGACGACGATGCATACATTTATGAGATGGTAATGAATCCCAAAATAGAAGACAGCAACGGTTATCCGAGTTTGTATATCCGGGCGAAGAAATCGGACAGCGAATCGGCTTCCCGCTGGAAAGATGAGATAATATTTGCATTTAAGATGGATGCATTTGTAAATTATTATAAGGACAATGTTTCTCACACCGGACCGGTGAAGTTTAATCTCAAGTACAAA
The DNA here is from genome assembly GCA_031289145.1 of Dysgonamonadaceae bacterium. Classification (GTDB taxonomy): domain Bacteria; phylum Bacteroidota; class Bacteroidia; order Bacteroidales; family Azobacteroidaceae; genus Azobacteroides. Next base: position 10,250 of record JAITQA010000126.1, read on the forward strand.
ATCGGAACAGACAATGACGGGAAAGATGTCTACCGTGGTTTCATGAGCAATCCTTTGTCGTGGAATGTAACAGGAGATAGTTAATTTACGCGAAAACGGTCTGTAAAACGGTCAAGGATTTAATTTCCGGAAAATTATTCAGATGCAATCGGTAATATTCCAGTATCCGGCCGGTTATTACATTCCGTTCGTTTCTTGAAAATTTGAAAATGCCCATGTTTTCAAATGTCATTCGCAGGAAATTAAAAAAGATGAGGCTTTCATCGGGGTTCAGGTGATGCGGATGCGAGGGTTTATACAAGGTAAATACCCCATTCTGCAAATCAAAAAACATACCTTTCCTATATGTCGAAACATCAGGGTAAAAACCCAAAAATCGTGTTAAACCAACCATAAAGACTAAATGAAAATTTGCATACGTTTTTTCAGTGAATTCCAGTATCCGGATAGATTGCAGGATATATTCGAAAAGCAATTTATCCGGCTGGATTTCTCTGATAAGTTTGCTTATCAAATCGGCCAGGAAGATGCCGATAGCGCCTTTTACCGGGTCGTTCAGGATAAATGGCAAAGGAAAATGCGCTTTGGCTTCTTTGATGCGCTGAATCTCCCTCAGATTTTGATGCTCAACTTCCAAATCCAGAACCGCTAAGGCATGAAAAAGAGATTTGGGCGTCTTGGTTTTCCGGCTTTTGGATTTGGCCGTCAAATAAGATACCCGTCCGAACTCTTCGGTGTAAATGACTGTAATAGCGTATTTATCGCTATATGCCGAACTATATAAAACAATTCCTCTCGTTTTGTGTTGCATGCCAAATAAAATGATAAAACATAAAAAAGTGCAATATATTTTGTCATTTAAAAAAATAGCGCTATATTTGCACCCGCAAACGGAAAACCGGTCCATTCGTCTATCGGTTAGGACGCAAGATTTTCATTCTTGAAAGAGGGGTTCGATTCCCCTATGGACTACAAAAGTAATAAAAGATTAAAAAATAAACAATTTACAAAGATGGCAAATCATAAATCATCTATAAAAAGGATTCGGCAAACATTGACAAGGAGGTTGCGTAATAAATATTATGCAAAAACGGCAAGAAACGCTGTAAGGACGCTTCGTGCAACTACCGACAAAACCCAGGCTATTGAGCTTTATAAAAAAGTAAGTTCGATACTGGATAAGTTGGCCAAGAAAAATGTTATCCATAAAAACAAAGCCGGCAACCTGAAATCAAAGCTGGCGCTGCACGTTAATAAATTGAATTGAATCAATAGGTTCTTTATGAATGATATAAAGAAGCCGACCCGTAAATGGTTCGGCTTTTTTGCTATGGGGTATTCTTAGCGAAAAAAATTCGCATTTAAAGTCATAAATCATATACTAATAAAAAACCACCCTTTTGGGTGATTGACAGGCATTGAAATCTGTGCTACTTTTGTTCCGATTATATTACAGTTAAATTTGGATTGCAACAATTAAAAATAGATGACGTATGCAGAGATTCAACTTAAAAAAGGTTTTTAAGCACAAATGTTATTATCGTTCCCTTCTATTATATAATATTTGTTGTTTTTTTGACAGAAAATCTACCTACCGTATTAATATCATGATGCATTGTTCGGAAAAAGCTTGGGGACATGCATGGTTAACACGAGATGGGAGAGCGTATCCGGTACCGAATCGGAACAGTATCCCGTTTGTTCTCGAAAAAGCAGGAGAAAGTAAGCGTTATATTTTTTGGATAACAACCTGACAACAGATAGAAATGGCAAATCTATACCTTACACATAAATGTAACAGAGCTTGTCCTTTTTGTTTTGCCCGCAAAGTATTGAAAGATGGCGGCGGCAATGTCGATGAATTATTGACGGTTGAAGAAATAAAAACTTTGCTGTCTCACTTTTCAGGGCAGTTTCATGAAATCGGATTATTGGGAGGTGAACCGTTTTTATATCCTTATTTTGGAGAAGTTTTGGCGTTATTATGGCAGCAAAATATATCTCCGAAAATATTTACAAGCGCCACTAATCCTGTTCCTGAAAAACTCAAAGACTTGGATATCACAAAATATCCTGTAAAATTTGTGGTAAATACAGCGACAAGGGATTCATACAGTGAAGAAAAGTATGAAAACCTGACAGCGTTTTTATCAAAATTCCATGCTGTCGCTTCATTGTCTTACACCCTGTTTGATCTTGACGCCGATACAAGTTTTCTTTTCGACATAATCGACCGGTTTCAGCTACTTTCCCGCTCAATCCGTGTCGGTGTAGCCTTGCCGATTTACAAAGGTGGAAACCAATATATTGATAAAAAAGATTATCCCGGATTGGGGAAATTCTTTGTCAACTTTGCAAAGATGGCATATAAAAGAAACGTCATATTAGGTATGGATTGTGGGTTTGTAGCTTGCATGTTTACACCAACAGAAATAGGAACATTGCAAGCTTGCGGCGTCCGCTTTTCGTTCACATGTGGCGCTGTTATTGATATTGGCCCAAAACTTAAGGCTTGGAATTGCTTCCCCCTTTTCCAATTGCACAGCGAAAATGTATTGGAATCGAAAAACATGAATGAATTGGTCCGAAAATTTAATAAAACAATGGATGCTTATTTTAATTCTCAAACGGGAATATTTCCCCAATGCGTCGATTGTAAATATTTTAAACGGCGCGTATGTCAAGGAGGTTGTAAAAGTTTAAAATCTGTTTAATTATGCCTAATTTAATGTTGACAAACTGGTGCAATTACAAATGTCCGTACTGTTTTGGTATAGACTTTATGGCGCCTAAAATAGCTAAAAAAAACATGTCTCAAGAGACATTCTGCAATATTGTTGCGTGGTTATTGAAAACACCTGAATATAATGCAATACACTTGATGGGGGGCGAGCCGACATTACATCCCAATTTTGAATGGATGGTGGAATATTTGTTGGCAAGGGATTTTCGGATTACTGTTTTTTCCAATTTGGCAACCAATCAGGCACAAGGATATGCAGAAAAATTAGCCGATTTGCCGGTTGCATGGGTAGTAAATATTAATCCGCCCAATACGTGGAACAACGCACAGAAAGAAAAAATAATGAGCGCCTTACAAGCGCTCAAGCAGCGGGCAACCATTACATTCAATGTAATGCCGGATGATGATGACAACAATTGGGCTATTGAGTTAATCAACGAATGTAATCTTAACAGATGTATCAAAGTAGGATTTGTGCTTCCGACAGTTACAGGCGCTAATTACTATTTGAATGACGAACAATACGAGGTTGTTGCCGAAAAAGTGGTAAGGCTGGCATTGGATGCGGAAAAGGAAAATATCCGGCTTGAATACGAATGTGGCGTGCCAACTTGTATTTTTTCCGAAGAACAACTCGGCATCCTTTGGGATACAGGTTCGGTGTTTAATTCGGCTTGCTGTTCGAGATTAGATATAACGCCCGACGGAGAATGCATCTATTGCCTTCCGTTGGCAACAAAAAATGCCGTTCACTTTTCGGAATTTAGCGCCTATCCTGAAATAAAACATTGGTTTGAAACGAAATTGCGTCCTTATCGCCGTTTGGGAAGAACTGAAAATTGTCCCAACTGTAATCTGATGCGTCCCGATTCATGCAATGGAGGCTGTTTGGCAAAAATATTACTTAATGCAAAAAATGTATAAATTATGAAAGCACAAGTTTATTCAATTAATCTCAATATTAGTTGGAAAGTATTAAAAGAAAATGTGATTGCCGTTAATTTGGATGATGGCAATTATTACACATTCAATTTTACAGCGAGCCTTATATGGCAGTATGTTGACCAGGGAAAATCGCTTCAGGAAATAGAACAATTAATGAAAGAACAATTTCCGGATGTTACAGTGCAATCGTTAAAACAAGATATTGATGATAGTATCGGATTTTGGACATCCGAAAAATTAATAAAAACAATTGATAATCTTTAATTTTTTGAAGTATGAAAACAGAATTGGAAAATCAAGGCGTTATTCGTAAATACGAAAAGCCTGAAACAAAAAAGCACGAATCAATGAATATCGTGCAGGGAAGTACACTTTACAGTACAACTCTTTACAGTACAACTCTTTATTCTGGAGGTCTTTATTACACATCTCTCTATTATTATTATTGATAGTTTTAAATCAATGCTAAATATAGATATTGTAATTGCCGGTATTCGAATAACTTTTTGGACCGATCATCAATCGGATATTGATCTTTTAGCAGAAATTTTCTTGTATCACATTGAAAAGAGAAGCAATAGATTTAATTCGGAAAAACAGCATGATGTAATAATTGCATCATCAAAAGAAAAGTTAGGCTTACCGGAAAACAGACCTTTGGTGTGGAGTGGGTATATAAATGCGAATACTCCCATTCAGTGGTATAACTCCGTGGATGCGCCTGAGAATATCATCACGATAGGGGATGATATTCTCATCAGGCATATTCCCCAAAGAAAGTTGACAATATGTTATTTATCCGAATCGAATGCGCTATTTTTAAAATCCCACCGCCCCCGCCTGAATAATTACATTTTTTTCTTGATACATAGCATTCTGCCTATGTACGGAAAATATTGTATTCATGCCTCTTGCGTGGCAAAAGAAGAACACGCTTATTTGTTTTTGGGTAAATCCGGCGAAGGAAAAACAACTATCAGCGCTATTTTGGGCGGTATTGGTTTTGAATATATGGGTGATGATTTGGTTTTTATTTCAAAAGACGAAAAAGAAGGGGTAATGGTAGAGGCGTTTTTGAGTAAAGCAAAATTATTTAATGCAAAATTTGAAACAAAAGATTCCATTGATGTGATTAAAGATAATCATTTTAATTATTGTTATCGAAAAGAATTGGGCGCTATTTTGAAACTTCAAAGGATGTATGGAGGGAAAAAATCCATTCTAATGCCGGCATCGCAAGCAGAGGTATTTGTGTGGCTGATGAATTCGGGCAACAATATTAAAATCCAATACAATCAGCAAAAATGGATGGATATTTGTGAAAAAGCTTCATCTATACCGGCGCATACCCTTATGTTCGCGGATAAAGAATATTTTGACCCTGTAATTTTTGATACTGTCTTATTGTGAACTTTGATTCGGAGCAAATAATTGAACTTTTGAAATCAGATAATCTGCATTTTCGTAAAATTGCATTCAAAACGATTGTTGATGAATTTGAAATTTTCAGTAAACAATTCTTTGATATTATTTCGGAAGGGATTGATTGTGATGATTTAATAAATTACGCTTGTCAGCGGTTTCCATCGCTCAACAGCGGTTTTGATGAAGCGACTGTTTTTGTTCCATCAAAAACATACCTGTATTTTGCCGAATATGCGAACGAACACAAGCTGTTCTTAAAAGAACTACAGAAATATTTTCATGCGGAGACTTGTCCCGAAAAACGCGAAAAACTTATCGTGGCCTTATCCAAATGCTTTGAAGGATTAAAAAGTGATTTGTTCAAAACGTATCCTCAGTATAAAAATTCAGGCAATACGGAAAATGAGACGGACAGACAGTTGATGCTATTTATTACCGGCAAATGCAATTTGAGTTGTCCGTATTGTTTTTCAAATGAATTGCAACCACAAGAAATGTCACTGCCTGATTTTGCAGAAATACTGCAATGGGCACACAAAAACAAAGTAAAAAGAATATCGCTATGCGGCGGCGAACCTACCTCACACAGCCGTTTCGATGAAATACTTTTAATGATGAAAGAACAGGCTTATAAGACCTATTTTGCCTCGAATTTTACCCTCAATTGCAAAGCATTGAAAAATTTTACCGCCGATGTGATTGATAAAATCTATGTTCATCTCACCGACCAGGCATTGGAAAATCAGTATCTGATGCGGCAAATAATCGAAAATGTGGAATATGCTGAAAAAGCGGGAATTGAATTGATGTTCAGAACAAACATTGCAGACGGAAACCCTAAAATAAAGGAATGGTTTCGGATTATTCAGGCAACACAAATTACCGCCTTGAACATTGCGCTGACTTTTCCAACCCCAAGTGAAAACAATCAATTTGTTGATGCCGATTCGTTTGAACAATATGCTTTTACAATAGAAGAAATTATCAAAAAATCAAATGAGTTGAAGTATGGTTTATCTTTTGCAAAACCCATTCCCTTGTGCATTTTTGACAAACAAACAAGCCGTTTTTTACTTGCAAACAAAAAATTTCACCCCTTATGCGGCATAAATTACCATAATTGCACGCACAACGTTTGCATAAACCATAAAAAAGAATTTCATGCATGTCTTGGCGTAAGGTCTTCCTCTTTCAAATTTCATAAAGATATTGATTGGCAGGAAATAGAGACGTATTGTAAAAATACAATCCAAGCTTTGTTAGCCTTGCCTTTATTCACAAGATGCAACAACTGTTTCCTTTTCGACAGGAAACTTTGTCAGGGAGCTTGCTTGTCTTATAAATCTGTTTTATGAAAAATGTGACAAGAAAAATTCGCTCGTTTTTTCGTGTTCTTCGCAGGGCATTGTTTGACGGATTGATGCTTCAGGGACGCCGGAAACAAATTCCTACAAAAATTATTATTGAACCTACCAATTTATGTAACCTGAAATGTTCATGTTGTCCGCATGGCAATCATGCTGAAAATGGACGGGAAAAGGGATTGATGAGCCGTGAAATGTTTGTGAAAATTTTAGCTAATATTGATTTGCCGGTAAAAGAAATATGCCTGTACCTGCATGGAGAGCCGTTTTTAAATAACAATTTGGATTTTTTTGTAAGTCAAACCGACAAGTTGAAAGGCGTTTTAACCAGCATTTATTCCAATGGATATAATATTGATATCGAACTGTTGAACAGAGTATTGGCATACAAAAAAACACGTTTTTCCTTTTCTATGGATATTATAAATAAGGAAGAATATGAACAAATCCGTAAACCGGCTGTTTACAAAAATGCGATTGAGTCATTGCAGAAAATAGATGCGGCATTTGCCGGACACAACAGAAAATATGAGCTGAATATCATCGCGAATGGGAATTTATCAGATAATAAACAAGCATTTTGCAATCAATTATTTTCCCGGTTTCTCCGGTTAAGGAAAATATCATTCACTACGAAATTTCCCTGGCCCGAACATTTTTATGTAGGAGACCTAAGCGGACATATTGCCAAAAAACGAACGCTTTGCGAACAAATAACAGGCGGAATTTCGGTGTACTGGAACGGAGATGCAACAATATGCAGTTATGATTTTTCGGGGAAACTACTGATTGGTAATCTGTTGGATACAAGTCTAAGCAAACTGTATAATTCGTCGCAGGCACGAAGAATCAGAAAATATCATTTTTTTCATAGATTTGTAAAATTACCTGTTTGCAAGGAGTGTTTATTACCCCGGTTTACAAACAGAACAACTTCTTTTAATCGCCCCAAAGAAACCATAACAAAAAACGAATAACAAGTGAAAAAAAGAGAAGACATCAAAAGGGAGATAAACACCTTGAAATTTGTGTGGAAAATGGCAACAGGTGAACATGGCAAAATGCTCATAGTCATTTTCCTGAATATTTTATCCGGAGCGCTTCCTGCCGGAATAGCTTGGGTGGTTAAAAACTACATGGATACAAATTTTGCAGATTTGTTTAGAAAAGAAGACCTTATACTATTTTTCACCTTAATTGTCTGTGGAATATTTATTAAAATGACAGCCAATTTGATAATGGGATATACGATGCCTAATATTAAAAGGAATATTGAAATTAATTGTATCAAAAAAATTTCCGTATTACCGCATGCGTATGTTCTCGATTGCATCGACAATCGTATTGTCATGACATTAAGCATCGAATCGGGTATGATTACAAGTTTGATTCCGATGGTTTACCGTTCATTTATGAAGGCGCCGGTTACGATTCTCGGATTTGTCATTTTATTGTTATTCGTATCGCCCATACTTACGCTGATTTGTTTAGTCTTAATTTCAACGGTTATTGCAGGGGTTTTATTATTCAGAAAAGCAATTAAACAACTGAATAAGATAACGTATAATCGGATTGGAGACCTGCATCAATATTTTGCAGAATGGTTGAACGGATATAAAATTTTTGTCGCATCCAATGCAGTCAAATTTATTGAAAAACAGCTCGTCAAAGTGTCCACAGAATTAAGCGGATTAAGTAAAAAAATAACCAAAATCGCAGCGATTCAATCGTTAATCATTGAAATTATCACGATTGCAATAACCGTATTATTTGTTGTGATAGCCTCTCAAAATGCAGTTTCAAAAGGCTTGTTTAATAGAAGCGAATTAATATTGTTTCCGGCAGCCATTTTGTTTATCCGGGGTGAAGTGTTAAATGTTATTTATGGATATGTGCAGCTGGCAAGTACTGAAAGTGCGGCAAAACGAATCGTTGATATAATCGAATATCCTGACATAAAGATACCGGATGGTGAGCAGTTCGACGAAATGATTAAGGCATTAAGCCTTAAAAATGCCTCTTTTTCATATACTGATTCCACAGAACAACTATTGGACAATGCCAGTATAAACTTCAATAGCGGACAAATCAATACGGTAATCGGACGAAGCGGCGCCGGAAAAACGACATTTATTAACCTTTGTTTACGGTTGCGGACGCTTGATAGTGGGGCGATTCTTTATAATGGAAAGGATATTTTGTCTTTTTCAGAAAAAGATTTGATGCGGAAAATAGGATTAGTGGAGCAAGAACCCTTTATTTTTGAAGGCACGCTTGCTGAAAATATTTTCTTTGACAGAACACCGGATGTTCACTGTATTCTTAAACTACTGGACGATTTTGAATTAACGCATTTGGCAAAATCCGAATCGGAACTGTTTCATACGCAAATCGGACAAAAAGGAAGACAATTATCAAGCGGTGAAAAACAACGAATTGCAATTATCCGTGTTTTAGCAAAAAATGTAGATGTAATCTTTTTTGATGAAGTAACAAGCAGTCTGGATACTTGGAATGCAAAAAAGATAATAGACTGTATCAAAGTTATTTCCAAAGATAAATTAGTGATATGCGCCAGTCACGACATCATGCTGATACAGGAATCTTCCATGCTTTATGAAATAATAAATGGAAAAATAATATGCAAATCAACATAGAAAACGAAAATATTGAGTTTGTAAGAAATACGATACTGGTAAATCAATGCTGCAAAATAATAGCCTTGTGTAGTGAATGTCTTGTTGTTCCTATAAAAGGAATATCTTTGCTTTTCAGCATTTATAAAAACGACTATTCCCGTAATGTTGGAGATATTGACCTGCTTATTCCTGAAAATAAAATGGATGCATTTATCAAAAAACTTTCCGGGACAGGATATACGCTCCGAACGCAAAAAATGAATTCATACCGGATGAAGTCCAAACGTAAATTCGATATGGTTCATCACGACTCTAGGTATTGCGATTTGGATATTCATGTTGACTTAATTAATAAAAAGTTTTTCAGACTTTCTGTAGAAGGAGATTTTACTTCTTTCGCATTGAGCCGATTGAAAAAAGCAGCATATAAGGGTACGACTATTTATCTTTTATCGCCCGTTGATGAATGGATTTATTTGGCACAACATTATTGTTTTCATTTATTTTCGAATGATAAATGGCTGAAAGATTTATATCTTATCCAGCGTCGGTTCTCTGAGGATGATATTGCAGAACTGGTTTTAATTACAAAAAAATTTCATTTTGAACGCCTTGTTACCGCAGCGAGCAGGCGTTTGTCTACTAAATACGATAAAACCGAAATTAATATCCCTGAAATACTTACAAAAAAACAGTTTGTATTCGATTTATTGTTTCGTAAACCCAATCAAAAATTTGCCCCTACTTTCTCTAATCGCATTATTGCCGACTATTGGGAATTTATTTTTATAGATAATAATAAATCAAGGATATCTGCCTATCTACAACTACTGTTTCCTCAATTAACGGTATTGTTGGATATGTATCATTTCAAGTCAAAAACAGGCTGCTTTTTCTACCCTGTGCATTTGCTCTTTGTTATCTTATCTTCAATACTGTTTTTCCCTTTATTGATATACAGTGTTAAGTAAATTATATTTTGCCGTCATTGCGAAGCCGACGGCTGAAGCAATCTAATTACTACATCTCTTTCTCCGGATTGCTTCGGGCTTCGCCCTCGCAATGACGATACGACGTTT
>JAITQA010000077.1 GCA_031289145.1 Dysgonamonadaceae bacterium
AGTCCGGCAATGGCGCGATCTGCCTTGCCGGTTTTCACGCGATAATTGCTTTCGATAAATTTTATCACATCAGGAAATGCCTTTTCAAAATCGCCATCCATACGTGTATCGCCCATAAAGGAAGGTTTGTACATTCCTTTTGCAGATTCGCCCGGAGCGGCTTGTTGACCGGCATTGCCGTTGGTCATCACGACAATCATCGGTTTGGCTTTTCCTTTTGCAATCAGATTATCCAATATTTGCGAAGTACGACCGAGCGCAATCCAGGCTTCTTCATCGCCACCGGCGCCATGCAAAAGATAAAATACCGGATATTGCTCCTTACTTTGTTCGTAACCAGCAGGTGTATAGATAGTTATTCGTCTATCCTTGTTCAAAGTCGGGCTGTTGTACCAGCGACGGGACACCGTTCCGTGTGGTACATCGTTTACGCTGTACAAGTCGGCGCGTCCACCGCCAATAATAAACACGCTTGTAACAGAAGCCACATCTCGAATCATGTACACATTATTCGGGTCTATTATGCTAACTCCGTCAATGACAAGAGAATAGCTGTAAAGTTCGGACGCAAGCGGCTCTGGTGTGGTGTAAGTCCAAAGGCCCTTGTCGTCTTTTGTTAACAAAACTTTTCCCGGTGCATTGCTCGCGCCTGTCTGAGCTTGTAGTTTCTGCGCAGATAGAAAATCGCCGGTAATTTCAACTTTTTGCGCTTCAGGAGCAAAAATGCGGAAAGTTACCGAATTGTCTGCGTTGATTTCTGGCGAAGTTATATCTCCACCGCCCCAAAGGGCTTGTTGTGCATAAGTTAGGACACTTATGCCGATTGCAAGTAGTAAAAATGTTATTCGTTTCATGCGCTGTATTATTAATTAGTTATACACTATAATTTATTATTAAAAGCTTTTTTAATCACATCCTTTCGGGAACGTCAATTCCCAATAAAGCAAAACCTGTTTTTATCACTTTTCCGACATTTTGAGATAAAATCAAACGAAACTTTCTAATTTTCTCATTTTCTTCCCGCAATATCGAATAATCATGGTAGAACTGATTGTATTCTTTCACCAAATCATAGATATAATTAGCGATAACAGCCGGACTGAAACTTTCGGCGGCTTCGCGTACGACAGCCGGAAATTCGGATAAGAGCCGAATCAGATTGGTTTCTTTCTCATTGAGTGGCGTATCGGAAACTGAATCATCGGAAGATTGCGTATCGGTAGCAGATGTTGCCGCTTTCCGCAACACCGATTGAATGCGTGCATAAGTATATTGAATGAAAGGCCCCGTATTCCCGTTAAAATCTATGGATTCTTTGGGATTAAATACCATATTTTTCCGCGGGTCGACTTTCAGGATGAAGTATTTCAAAGCGCCCAGCCCCACAATCCGGGAAACTTCAGCAGCTTCTTCTTCCGAATAACCATCCAATTTACCCAATTCTTCGGAGGTTTCAGCAGCTGTCTTTATCATTTCCTCAATCAGGTCATCGGCATCGACCACTGTCCCTTCACGCGATTTCATCTTGCCTTCCGGCAATTCTACCATTCCATAAGAGAAATGCACCAATCCCTTACCAAATTCAAAGCCCAATTTATCCAAGAGCAGCGCAAGTACTTGAAAATGATAATTCTGCTCGTTGCCAACCACATAGACCATTTTATTTATGGGAAAATCATCGAAACGCAACTTGGCTGTTCCGATGTCCTGCGTCATGTATACGGAAGTTCCGTCTGCCCGTAGCAACAATTTTTCGTCCAGCCCGTCGGCAGTTAAATCCGCCCAAACCGAACTGTCGTCTTTTTGATAAAATATATTTTTTTCCAAGCCCTCCATGACTTTTTCTTTGCCCTCCAGATAGGTTTGAGACTCATAGTATATCTTATCGAAGTTGACGCCTAAAACCTTGTAAGTTTCCTCAAAACCGGCATATACCCAAGAATTCATTTTTTCCCAAAGCGCCACGGTATGGGTATCCCCCGCTTCCCATTTACGCAACATTTCCCGCGCTTCCGCCATCAGAACGGAATTTTCTTCCGCTTCTTTTTTCGTCAGACCGGTAGCTTCCGAGGCAGCCAGCTCCTTTTTATATTCCCGGTCGAATTTCACATAGTAATCGCCAATCAAATGGTCGCCTTTTTTCCCGGAAGACTGTGGCGTTTCGCCGTTTCCCCATTTTTCCCAAGCCAGCATGGATTTACAGATATGAATACCTCTGTCATTTACGATGTTGGTTTTGACGACTTTATATCCATTCGCTTTCATAATTTCCGCCAGGCTGTAGCCCAGCAAATTGTTGCGGATATGCCCCAGATGCAGGGGTTTATTGGTATTGGGGGACGAATATTCTATCATCACCAAGGGGGCGTCGTCTCCGGCAAATTGCATACCGTATTGTTTCACCCGGTTAATTTCATTCAAAAGATTTACCCAATAAGCGGGCGCAATGCTCAGGTTCAGAAACCCTTTTACCACATTAAATTCAGAAATTAAAGTTGTTTTTCCAATAAGGTACTGTCCTACCTCAGTCGCAGTTTGTTCCGGATTTTTTTTTGAAATTTTCAATAGCGGAAAAACCACCAAAGTGAAATGCCCTTTGAATTCTTTTTTTGTTTTTTGCAACTGTATTTGAGAAAGTTGCACTTCCTGTCCATACAGATTTACTATCGACTCCCAGATAAATTGTTGAATATCCATTGTATCGTTTCTTTATTTAATTTGGTTGCAAAGATAATAATTAAAGCAAGAAAGGCGAACACAATTGTACGCCTTTCTTCATTTCATTACTTATTGCCGCTAATAACAGCAATCTCCGCCTCGGGTTGATAGCAATCCTTGCACTTTTTTCAACAATCTGATAAGCGCCGTGACCCACTAAGGTAATTTTACCTCCACTTTTAAATTCATTTGAAATTGCTTGTTTATACATTCAGGAATCTCATTTAGATAATGGGTGACATAAATCAGGGTGGCATTCGTTTCCAAACAAAAATTTTCAATAATTGCAATTACTTTTTTCTTATTGCATCTATCCAAACCATGTAAAGGCTCATCTAATATCAGTAAATCCGGACTTTTTACAAAAGCCCTTGCAAGTATAACCAAGCGTTGTTCGCCAAATGACAATTGCATAAAAGGTTTATCGGCCAAGTGTTCGATTCCGAATACAGACATCCATTTGCGGGCAATAGCTATCTGGTTTTCATTGCATTTGCGATATAATCCGATGGAATCAAAAAAACCGGAACCTACAATTTGTAAATTGGTCTGAGGGGAATGAAAATACAAATGAACTTCAGGAGAAATATAACCTATCCGTTTTTTAATATCCCAGATACTCTCGCCGCTGCCTCTTTTTTTGTCAAACAAATAAAAGGTATTGGCATATCCCTGTGGATTATCCGCACAAACTAAACTTAGCAAAGTTGACTTTCCGGCGCCATTCGGACCTAACAAAGCCCATTTTTCTCCCTTTTTAATTGTCCAAGTCAAATTGTTCAAAATGATGCTGTTTCCGTATTGAATATGGATATTCTTCATTTCAATGGCATTTGTATAGCTTAATTTATCAATGGATTGAGCGTTTTCTCGCTGTATTTCCCGAAACGGCAATTTTTCTACTCCGCAACAAGGAGTATAAGGCGGAAATAATTCCCTGAGCAAGGCCGTATTTTTCAAAAACACCTCTCTTGTGCACGCAGGTAAAAGTTTTTTGTTTTTTACAGGTAAAACATGTGTTATGAACGATGGAATGTCGTCCGGGTCGGAAAGTAACAGTATGATTTGTAATCCTTCTTTTCCGGCAATTCTAAGCAATAATTCGTTTAGCAAGTCCCTTGATTCGGCATCCAAACCAATATACGGATTATCTAAAACCAACACAGTCGGATTAGATAGTAATATTCTTATTATCAAAAATTTACGCAACTCTCCGCTTGAAAGGAGAATCAATTTTTTATCCAACAAATTTTCGATTCCAAACACAGAAACATATTCCGCAATGATAGCTTTATCACCTGATTCATTTAAAATATCCCCTACGACAGGAGATTCCGCTTCCGTAGCATGCCAGCGTTGCTGGTAGTACATATTTTTATAATCGGCCAAACTGTAAATATGCTGAAAAGTCGCACATTTGATTTGTTCGTACAATGGCTTATTGTCCTGAAAACAATAAGTTATAAGTCCTTCTTTCAAAGGGATTTTCCCTGAAAGAACAGTAGAAAAAACAGTTTTACCTCCCCCATTCGGACCCAAAATAGCCCAATGTTCTTTTTTCTTCAATGTCCAATTCAAAGGACTTTCAAACCGGAACGCATCGGAACGGGGACATGCATTGCTGATATGTAGTACAGTTTCCATCATTTTTATTTTGAAACTGCAAACTTACACTTTTTTTCGTGTTCTTTCGTTCCTAATGTATCATAATTTTCAAACTTCTCTGCGAAGTAGCTGTTTCAAGCGCCAGAATATAACCTCCGGGAGACAGTGTTTCATTGTATTGCAGGCTGTATTTGTCGCTACCGCTCCAGGTCTTGTTACTCGTAATCACGCCTAACGAGAGATTGATGAGCCGCAAGCGAATAGTACCTGCTTTTTCCAACTCAACGTCTACCGTGAACACTCCTGTACTTGGATTGGGGTATACAATAAACCGTTTGATGTCCGAAGGACCGAGTTCATCCATAGGAGGTTCACCTTGTTCCGTCACGCTAATCGTTTTAACTACATCCTGGAAGCAGTCGGCTACATAAGAACGCATTCCGATAGCGTAATTTCCGATTTGACGGAAGATAACAAGGGCCAGTTCAGGGCCGGTTTCTACTACTTCAATATGCGCATCTTCCGGTATCAACCATTCAATCCGGTCGGGTTCAGGATCGCTGATATTGACGAAAACAATCGTATCGTTGACTACAGTTTGCGTAGCAACAACTATTTCGCTACTGATTTGATAATCTTTCACTTCGATATGTATCTCATCGCTGGCCCGGCAACCTTTACTGTCGGTTATGGTCAGGTAGTAATCGCCCGTCCGGTCGAGCGATACTTCCGGGGCGGAGGAGGTGAATCCGTTGGTACTTGTCCAAGCAAACTGTGTGGCCGGGTCTTCCACTGCCGGGGACAATTGATGACTTTGTCCCAAACAAATTATCTTGTCATCCCCTAAATCCACCTGTGCAGGCTCCGGATCGTTCAAGGTGAAACTTTCCGAGAAACTGCATCCGTCCTGATCGGTTACCACCACCGTATAGGTGCCTGCACCTACATTCTTCAGGTCTTTGTCCGTGCTGCCGTTGCTCCACCGGTAACTATAGGGTGCAGTACCGCCCGATACCGCCGTGACAACATTGCCGTTGCTGCCTTGGTAACACAAGGGGTCTGAGGCTTCGCCGACAAGCGTCAGATCGCTGGGTGAAATTATCTTTGCTATAGTCGTAGCCGTACAGCCGCGTGTATCGCTTACGAATACCATATAAATGCCGGGATACATCTCCGACAAGCCCGGCGTTTCATCGCCGTTGCTCCACTGGTAAGCGTAGGGTGCGGTACCACCGGATACTTCCGTTGCTATATCTGCTGTTTGTCCGCATACGACATGTACATCGGCAGCCGATATTGTCAGGAGCGCCGGTTCGACCAAGTGATAATCGAAAGTAAGCGTATTGGTTAGCCAGCTATAGTCTTCTACAATTAAACGGTATTCGCCGCCGGAGAGAGCGGATAATTCACTGTCATTTGCCCCTTCTATGGCTTGGTATTCGCCGTCGTCCGTCTTTTTATACCATTGGTATTGATAAGGCAGGCCGCTTTCGTCGGGATTCACTACGCCTCCCGTTATCTGCGAAGTCAGCTTCCCATCAGCCGTACCGAAGCAGGTAACAGGCGTTTCTACGACCTCTCCCTTGAATTCTTCCGGTTCTATCAAAGTAAAACTTTCTATGACGATACAGGCCTCGTTCGATATACGATCCTCCGTATCATAATAATTGGCATCTCTGATTTCGACGGTATAAGTTCCATCGGAAAGACCGGTCAATTCGGAAACGAAAGTAGCGCCGTCCGCTACAAAATTGTCTGCAACCAAGGTTTCACCAAGGCTATTGCGCCATATCACAGTGTAAGCGCCATCTTCCAGCGGCGTTCCACCGCTGATGCGCAAGTTTACAGAGCCATTGGCGGCTTGGTATTTGGAGGGGTGAATCAAGGCAGCGCTATCAATAGCCAACGGGCTATCGGGTTGTAACAGGGTAATCCGGGCTATTTCTTGATCTTCTATTTTCGCATAACAGCCATTCGCATCTAAAACATATACCGAATAATCCCCCGAATACAGGTCATCCAAAGCAAAATCATGTGCTGTACTGTCTGTTTCTAATGGCAGGAAAGCATCCTGCCCTTGTTGGTAATAGAAAGAATAAGCTTCCACGCCACCCGTCACGGAAAGGTGGATAAAGCCGTTACGGCCATCGTAGCAGGAGATGTCTTGTGTCGCAAGTTGAGTTTCCAGCAAAGGCGGCTGGGTAATTTCAAAAAAGAGGTCTTCCTCAGCCGAATTGGTCGGAGTCGCATAGTCATCTACCTGAACAAAGTAAAGACCAACGCCCAGATTTGACAGGATACTGTCGTTCTCCGCATTCAGGATAATGAGTTCGTCGCCTTCCATCTTGTACCATGTATATTTATATGGCATTCCGATGGGATTGGCAAAGCCTCCTGAGACATGCGCAACTAATTCGCCCGTAAAATCTCCAAAGCAATCAACGGTTTTCGTCTGTTCAATATAAGCGCTCATCGGACCCGGATCTTCCAAATGGAAAACAAAGGTCAGGTAACATCCTTCGGCAGTTCCGGAGGAGTTTTTATCTCGGATGATAACCGTATATTCACCTTGCCGCAGGTTACTGACTTCAGTGGTAAAAATAGTATCTGCATCAAGATAATTATTTGCAGACAAGGTAGCATTATCTTCGTCTTTCCATGACACGCTGTATAAGTCGCCCGTTGGGAAAGGTGTGCCGCCTGCTATTTTCAGGATGATTAATCCGTCATTTCTTCCTTCTCCGGAGGGAGAGAGCAAGTAATGTGAAACGACATACATCGCTTTTTCCGGCTGTGTGATTGTAAGGGTTTCGATCGGATTGCCGTTAATCAAGGCAGGGCAAGCATTTTTGTCGCTGACATACAGGTCATAATCCCCGCTGACTAAGTTGTTGATTGTAAAAGCGCCATTGGTTGAACTGAGTTCCGTATAGTCGCCTTCAGCGTCTTTTACTTTGTAATACAGGAAGTAAGGCGCTGTACCGCCGGTAACGTCAACTTTTATCGAACCGTTAGCGCCGCCGTAGCAGGAAACATGCGTCATTGAGACAGCCACTGCAATAACAGCCGGTTCCGTCAATGTATAATAGAAACCTTCAATATTGGGAGGGCTACTAAAGTCGGTTATTTCCACTTTATACCGTCCCGCCCCTATATTGGGCAAGGTATCGCCGGTTTGTGCAGGTATGAGTGTTTCGCTATTGTCTTCGTTTACTTTATACCAAGCGTACAAGTAAGGAGGGGCATCTATATCTTCGTTTTTTATTCCGCCCGCGGCTATTATTTTAATACAGCCGTCACTTTCGCCATTGCAGCTGACAGGCCTGATTTTTGTCCAGGTAGCCGTTAGTGGTTGGGGATCTTCCAAATCAATTGCAAGAGACAGCGTACAAGGCCCGTTTGAGCCGGGGTTTGTTTCCCCATAAATACGAATGGTGTAATGCCCTTGGGGCAGATTTTTCATGGCGCTTGTAAACAGGCCGTCGTCAATATCCGTTGCATATTCCGTCGTCACACTCCCCGATGGGCCATTGCAGACCACGGTGTACTTGGGATCGCTTGCAAAAGGCATACCGCCATCCACTTTCAGGGTGATACTTCCATCCGATCGACCGGCTCCGGAAGGATTTTTTACTTTTTGTGAAACAACAACAAAGGTTACAGCAGGCTGGGTAATCGTAACCGTTTCTTCCGAATTGCCGTTAATCAACGCCGGACAAGTGTTGATATCCGTCACTTTAATACTATAGACGCCTGCAATGAGGTTAGACAAGGCAAAGTTGCCGGTATTTGATACTTCTTGCGAATACGGGTCGGCGCCCTTTTTGTAATACAATGTATACGGAGGGGTTCCGCCGGATACGGAAACACTGATTTTGCCGTCATTACCATCGAAACAGGTGTTATTTACAGACGATAGCGATACGGAAATCGGATCGACTTCGGATATCGTATAAAATAATTCCAAAGTATTGGGGGGAGAGCTACCGTCGGTAATCAGCACTTTATACCCGCCCGGCCCCAAATTGCTGATGGCGCTGCTATAGCTCAGATAGTTATACGACGTGCCATCGAATTTAGACCATTCGAACAGGTATGGATCGCCCACTTCATTGGGTATGCCGCCGGAAGCCGAAACCGACAAAGCAGCCGTTTCATCGCCGTTACAAAGAATAGATGCGGTTTGGGTAATCTGCCCTTTCAAAAGGAACGGATCTTCCAGTGTAATTATCGCAACAGTAGCGCTACAAGCATTTGCATCCGTAACGGTGACCGTATAGTCGCCGGCAGGGATATCTTTCAGTTTGGATTCGAATTTCCCATCCACGACACCGTTTTCCACACTTGTTTGTGTTATATCTGAATTTTTGTCTTTCCAAACTACCGTATACGCCGGTGTTCCGCCTTCAACCCTGATGGTGATATAACCGTTACTCAGGCCGCTTCCGGAAGGGTTAGCGGTCTTTTCTTCTACAAGCGTCACCGTCAATAAGTCGGGATCAACCAGTTCTACGGTCTGCAAAACGGGGAAACCTTCATTGTCTTTCAAAACACAGCCATTGGCGTCAATCACATAATACGCATACGCACCTGCGCTTAATCCATTGATTTCCAATCCTGTCTCCTCAGTGAAATCGTCGGAATCCACCGGCTTCCACAACAAGCGATAGGGTGGTTCTCCGCCGCTCGCCGTCACTTTGAAAGCGCCGTCACTTCCGCCAAAACATAAAGCATTGGTTTGACTGTCAAGCGAAAATGAAACAGGATCCGGCTCTCCTATCACAATATTCTCTACCTTATGACCGGCTTCGTCTGAGACAAAAGCATAATTACTTCCGTTACTCTGTCCAATGGTTGAACGCATTTCAACACGGTAAGTTCCTTTGGGCAAACCGTCAATGCGCAGGGATGTCCCCTCTATCGTTACATAATTATATCTTTCTTCATTGTTTCCAAACGGGAGTATTTCTTCTCCGGGGAACGGTTCTCTGTCTAAGGTTAAAATAATAGCGCCATTTGATTCTCCCGGACATTTTACGTCTTCCGTAGCAACGGCAACAAAATGCGGCGCCGTTCTCACCAGGGATATTGGCACGACATTTGTTAGTCGGTTTCCGCATCCCAAGTCAATGCCGATAGTAATGTTGTTTCCCAACTTATCTAAAAAACCGGCTGTACCAAGCAGGTCTTCTCCGTTTGCCGAAAACTTATCATTGTTGTAACAGGAAGAGGGAACATCCACCCAAGTGTAAGGATAGATTGTCGTAGAATATTTCCATTTATAGGTTGAAGAAGGAAATCCTGAGGTTGCCTGTATATCCAATTTTTCGTTATCCGTCATAGTAGATTTCGACGAACTGATGGTCATGACCGGGTAACATTCGAATTTAGTTATTTTAGCGCCATGGTTAAGGCACTGCCAGTTAATATTAGAACTCCCTGTTAAATTAATACAAGTAGTAGATGAAACAGAAGTCTGAAATATAATGGCGTCATCATTACACTGGCTATCCCACCAAAGTCCACGTTTTATTTGTCTGGCAGTATTGAATTTGATTTGTTTTATGAAACCTTCACTTGCAGGGAGTATTATATAGCCCGATACAAGTTTATCCGATTGTTGCTGAGAAAATTCAAAAGCAGGCATACGTTTCGTCACATTATTGAAAGTGGTATATTCAGCTGTGTGGATATAATATCTTTTCCCACTTTCTTTTAAATAGAATAAGACATCATAATCAAGTCTATAATTTTGCGCCATAGCGGCGAAAATATTTAGCAAAGTCAAAACAAACAATAAACTTATCTTTTTCATACCTGGGTTATTAAATAATTTAAAAATAAACTTTTATGGTTTTCGCTTGCGAACTTCCTCCGGTTCGGGGCGTATAAACGATTGTGTATTCATAATTTGTATCGGGCGAGAGCATCTCGTCTACAATCCGGTTAACGGAGGCGTCTATTTCTTTCCAGAATACGACCGGTTTGTCACCCGATTTTTTGTAAAGCGAATAAGAAACCGCTTCCGGATGTTTCTTCCACGACAGTTCGATATACGCATTTTGTGTATCAGTGTATGCATGAAAGTCGGCAACAGCCTTCATCACTTTGTTTACCGTAACCGATACGCTTATTTTCTGGGGAGAAAGCGTCTCTTTCCGGTTCATCTTGTTTTTGGCGATCAGCCAATAAGCATAATCGCCCGATTCGCTTAGCTCGTCTGTAAACGAATTTGTTTTTTCGTTTCCGGTAAAAATCGTATCCGGTTCCGCACCGGGCAAAGCGCGTACCAAAGTATAAACAATGTTGTTGCTTTGGCTATCGGTCATCCAGGAAAGGAAAACCTGCCCTTCATCTTTGATTTCATAGCCGGTAAACCGGGGGGCGGCAGGCGTCAAATCATTGGGTTTTACGGCTTCCACCGTAGCGCAAGGCTCCGATTCGTTGTAGCGCAAATCCAAAGCAGTCAGCGTATAATATACTTTTTCGTTGCCAAAAGCCAACGACAGGGTATCGGTATATTGATTATCCGTAATAAATACGGGCGTAATCGAAGATTTTTCCCCATCGGGCGTAAAGGAACGAAGAATGCGGTATCCCAGCAAATCCGGCTCCGTGTTGGCAGTCCAGGTAAGCTGCGCTACAGCCAAAGTGTCGATTTCCACTTTCAGCCCTGTGGGCACATTCGGCGGAATAGAATCGGTACGGTCAAGGGCAAAGGGGAAAGAAACGGTTTCGAGGCCGTCTTTACTGACTGCAAATAATTTAAGGTAATTTATATCGGTTTTTATTACCACATCCGTTTCTTTGACATGGACAGGAACAGCGTCTTTAATCACTTCGTATTCGCCGTCAACAGTGGCAGCCCGTTTGACGACAAATTTTTCCATATAGCCGGTTTCCGTACAGTTAAAATCCCAGAACAGGCGAGCTGTGTCGCCGGACAGGAAAAATCCTGCATAAATATGCGGGACACACTCAATTGCTTTTATCCCTTTTCCTGTCAAGGTATCGGATGGCAAGCCCTCTTCGTCGAAACTGGTAATACCGATAATCCTGTACAAAAATTCCGTTTCATTGTCAGGCAGAGAATCGGTATAAAACAAGGATTGCTTGTTTTCGCTCATAAGTGTTACCGGCAATTGGTTCAAGCGTTTGAAAGCGGCGTCCGCCTTCGTTTTCCGTTCCACATGATAAGAATGATAGCGGCTCGACAATAATTCATAGTTCCAACTCAGCATCACCGCTTTGTCTGCCCATACCGCATACAGGTCGATGGGTTTTGGCAAGTCTTTTTTATCGGCATAACCGATAAAAACAATGGCCGTATCGCCCGCCTGTTTTTTAGGTCTTTCCAAAATAATGCGGTAGAGATAGCGGTTTTTTTTGTCTATAGCGGCATCTGTATAGGCCCAAGCGGCTAATTCTGCAGCTTTGAAATCGTATTCCGCCATAAATACGGAAGTAGCGAAACGCTGTTGTAACTCGTTGGCCTGGTTGATAATTTCCCCCATACTGCTTGTAGTGGCCGTTGTCAGGCTAAAGTCATCACCATAAATAGCCTGGGCGATAACGGCGGCATAATCGGAATGAAGCGCCGGTTCTTCCCATTGCGGCAAGGGAACCGGGTGTTGCGCTTTCAGCAACACCACTTTTTCGGGGGAAGGCTGGTAAACGCTATCTTTGACCAAAGTGAAGCGTTCAAGGGTATAACCATACTTGATACCATCTGCCCAGGTGCGGGCATTCGCAGGCGCCCAGCGCACTTTGATGGTTCCCTGATCGACGGCTTCCGCCTTGGCCTGCAGATTGATTTCCACCGGATTCGTTTGCCCGGAAGCCCAGAATGGAGACCACAAGGCAAGGCATACAATAAGACCTTTTTTATATAAACTGTTTTTTGTATTCATAGCGATTACCACCAATTATAATTAATTTGTTTGGATGTTCCCTGTTTATCTCCCGGAAGCACATACCTCAACTGCGTTTTGTAGTCGCCTTTTCTGACAATGGGAAACTGGCTGGTCAGCAATGGCAACAAGACGGGCAAATTCGCTCCGTTTGCAAGTAAATTGGCCGCCTTGTTTCGCAATTCATAATAATCGGTATTGTAGTAAAGCGGTAGCTGATAAACCAAAGGAAAAGATTTTGTAATGCTTTCATCACCGGAAAAATAACCATCCCTTGTATAGAAAGCCCTGACCGGAGGCGCTCCAAGCAGGCTGATATCCCGGTTTTGAATCGACATTCCACTCACCGAAAGTAAATTGTAAGTGAGAGGCGCTATATCGTTGTTATAATACGTATCATCTACTATTGCCTCTGCCGAAATAAGCGATTTCCCGCCGCTATAAGCGCTACCATTCAGGTCTACTTCATCAAATAATTCATACGCCCCTGATACGCCAAGAAATAACAGAAAAATCTCAGAACCGGGAGAAATGGCGCCCCGAGAAAGAGACAGAGCAGCCATCTTTTGCTCGAAGGTATTGTATCCGCTCGAACGGAAGGTATAATCCAGCACTTTCATGCTGCCTTCTTTCAATATTTTTTGAGCGGCTTGTTGCATATAATCTAATGTAAACGCCTCACCTTCTTGATCGGTGATGGTTGTGCTGGTTTGTTTTATTCCCGGATCTCCCGATTGTGAATTTTCCCGGGAATAAGCCGCGAAAGACAATTCGTATCCGGTTCTGTTGCTTAATGCCGGGAAAGCACAAGTCAATTTCTTTTCGGAAACATTGTAGCTGAAATCGACATCCTTACTTTGGCCGCCGCTAACGGCAAAAGATGCCTTGTAATCGAAATTAGACGGGAACAAATAACTCTGTCCTTTTTTCAGTTGGACATACGCCTCGTTTGTTTCTCCCTTGAAAAAGTTTTTCTGGTCGATAACAGGATAGCAATAGTCAATATTTGAAACCGGAATATAGTTGGGCGCCCCTCCGGTTGTGAAACCGACTGCCTTCGATTCTTTGGCCGTCTGGCCGTTTTGGGCGACAAGTTGCCATCCGCCGCCTGTGTTTTCTTCAAAATTGACGATAACGGTTGCCTTCATCTCAACATTCGGAGGTAATATCTCGAAAGATTCGAACGAGGCTACCGTATTTTTCTTTTGCTTAATCGTTCCGGTCATTCTTTGCCCCTTGTTGTCGGTCACGTAAAAATCGGCTAAGTGAATGCGGTAAGTATGGGTATTCCCTTCATCATCCTGTGCCGTGAAAGCCTCATCCAGACCCATGTTGAAAGTGGCCTGCGGAGAGATAAATACATCGACTTCCGTATCCTTATCCGTCGGCGTAAGATCGGCAATAACCGGAAAATCCAAGGGTGAATAATCTCCGTCATTGCGTACCAACTGACAATCATCGCCAAAACTGAATTTCATTTTCATATTGGCCTTGATAATGCCCAACACATTCAAATCAATAGCCATATATCCGCCTATCCAGGTAGGACTGGGCAGTTTTGCCTGTAACAAAGCTGCGGCGCCGCCTTTGATGATTGTGATATTTTTCTTGATAGACAGTATCTTAATCCGAACGCCCAATTCACCATCTAAATAGGCATAAACCTGTCCGTTGGCATACCAGCCGTTAATACCTATCGGCTCGCTGCGTCCGGCGCAACTGTAGCCGCTCATATCGCTCAGCATCACGTCAAAACCTGTTCCTGCCTTGAAATTGGCGTATAAAATAAGGAAATTGAGATTTCCCGTATCAAATTTAAATCGGCTGCCGAATGCAAGGCCTTTCCCTAAAGACATATTTTCCGGATACTTCATGTAATCGGCGTCTTGCGACGTGATATGGAGAAGATTGGCGACATTCGGGTCTATAATGGGCTTCTCCAATTCATCGCCCAGCATAAAGTAAGATTCCGTACTCAGCGAAAGACTACCCAATCCCAAACGCAGGCCGAGAGGATTTGAAGGCGTTCCGGCATGGATATACCACTTTTGCGGCGAACAGTACAAATGCGCCCAGCCGGCCTCTCCGCCATTGCCGGCGCCCGTGAGAATACCACCTACATTGACGTTCACCTTGAAATTGGCGTCAAAAGTTTTCGTAGTGAAATCATACTGCATCATGACGCTTGCCGTAACGGCGCCGGTCATATCCAGATTCGGTATAATGAGTTTGGTTGCATCCGAACCGTCCAGGTTTCCCGGAATATTGGCTGCAACACTTTCGCCTAAATCTTTGATATTCGACATTACACTGTTAAATATGGACTCGAATCCATTGCCCAGCAAGGCGCTTGCATCCATAAACTTGGCATTCCCATAGAACTTGATGTTGCCGATCCCTCCCGTCGACAGAAAGTTCATTTCAAACAGGGCATCGCCATTCACCGCTCCTTTGGAGCCTACATGAAACGAAACGCCGGCTTTTACGCCCAAAGAGTATTGTTCATTCGGTACATACGTCCTCACCCCTTGTCCACCGGAGGGCGACACATGATAATAAGCGCCTCCCTTGAATCCGTTCAGGCTCACCGGGCCGATGGGAATACCATAACTGAAATTGGCGGAACCTTCTACGTACCAATAACGGAAGTCTTTGTGCCCAAACATCGATTTTACATTGACAGTCAAAGCATTGGATAGAGCGCCAAAAGTGGCGGTTATGTCTCCGCCGAAAAATTCGCCGTAATCGGGATCATCCTTGACCAACAGTATCTCCCCGGCAAGACTGAAACCGGCTAATTGAACATTCCGCAGCAGCAGTTTATCTATTTCCACACCTTTGAAATGCCAATTTCCATCGTGGTAATCCGATCGCAGCTTGATACCGGAATCTGCCGAAATGGCGCCTTGCATCAGGTTGATTTTCAGATCGAAACCCAAAGCGGCAGCATTATCGGCCGACGAAAAATTGAAGTTACTGATGCTTATCGGGAAGTGATTCAGCGCTAAATTTCCTCCGCATTTCACCGATTCTACTGAAAAAATAGGACTTTGGGTAGCCAGACTAAGTTTGGTGAAAACCAATTGTTCTATCACAAGTCCCCCCACAGCTAATTCCATTTCGCCGTCCAACACAACTTTGGGCATAAATTTCCCGTTCCTGACCTCTATCTGCAGGTAAGAAGTCGGTTGAAGGTATAATTTCCCGGCGCCGAACAGGTTGAAATCAAGATTTTCTCCCAGGGAAACATTGAACAGGTATTCGTCTTTTGAAATAAAGGCTTCATAGTGTCTGGGCGGTAAATTTTCCGCCATAGGCAGGCCTACTTCTCCTGCAAAACCGAATTTGTTGATGTTATTGGCAATAAAACCCAGTTTGAAGTCTGTTACCGAAAAAGGACAACCGCTCGCATTACCCATTTCAAGCGGAAGCACATTTGTGCCGGCAATGTCTCCCGTAACGCCGTTCTCATCTATCAGGAAATGGGAAGCCGACAATTGGCTCTTTTCCCCGCTTCCTTTTTTATCGAACATGGAGGGGAAAGTAAGCGTCACATTTTCGGCATAAACGCCTCGCCACAGATTCCGGTCGGGCAAGGTGAATCGGGTACTGAAATATTCTTCGTTCGGCATAAAAGCGGTCGGATTCCGGATATCGCTCATATCCAGCGCTACATTTGATAAACTGAACTCGAAACCGGGAATGCTGTATAATTCAAAATTTGGGACGGACAGTTCAAGGAACAAATCCGTAATATCGGCTATTACGCTACGGAAAGAGGCACGTACTTCTTTATTCTGTGTCCCGGCCAACTTGAAAGTATTTTTATTCAAAATCAACTCGCCGTCCAAAGACAATTGCTTGAAATCGCCGTTACAATCCAATTGCAACACGGTACCTGAAGTCGAAGCGCCCGAACTGTTCATGCTCCCTTTCAGTATGACCTCGCCCACATTACCGAGCGGAAGCGGGACATCGTTGAGCAGCGCCAAGTTGATGTCGCCGATCAAATCGCCGGTATAAGAGATTTTAAGCCCTGCTACACCGAAAATCAATTCTTTCCCTTTATACAAATCGGTTATCCGGAGATACATGGTTATTTCGCCAAATTCTTTTCCGATTTTAACATTGGATATGGCCAAAGTATAAGTACTTGCGCCCATTGTTTTTTTGATGCCGAAGGGAAGGTTATACGCTTCCGAATCGTTGCCTAAGGCCGACAGTAAATCCGACACATACCGCTTTGCTTCCTCAATTATTTGAAAATACTCTTTTCCGGCGCTCTCCGATACGGCTTCCTGTGCCTGTGTCGGGAAAACGGGAAAAATACAGGCTGCCAGCAGCGCTAAAATGATCTTTATTTTGATGTTTTTATAAATCTGTTTCATACTGTTAAAAATTACATGCGTATCCAAGTGTAAATAAAGAATTGTTTGTAATCAAATTGCTTACGTGCAACGATCGTCGTTGAAAGGTGTAAGCGCAAGTCAGACTGTGACGCTTAATCGGAGAATAAGCGCTGTTCAGGCGTACAAGAAAGACATCGGCCTGCCGCACCCCGCTTTTTTGGGCGGTATTGTAGGACGCCGATCCGGAAAGACTTACTTTTTTCTTGAAAAGTTGTGAATTCATACTCAAAGTAGGCCCCCATGTGAAGGCATTTTCATTGTATATACGGCTATTGTTCAGGTTCAATGCGCCGTTTAGCGAAATGCCTTTCTTGATAAAACTGAGCGTATAGGCCGATACCGCATTGATCATCTCCGTCACGCTCCCCGGACGATAAATATCTCCCTGCTTGTCTGCGGCATCCTGGTAGGACATATTCAAATTGAAGTTATGCAGTTGATCTTCATTCTTTTTGGTTACAATGTTCATACCCATATTTAATGATTGACTCAACTGTATATAGTTAAGGGTATCCAATTTATCCATGGTTATTTCCTGGTTAATCAGTTCAAAATTGGAGCGTAAATTGGTGTAGGTTTGAAAATTACTGTAAGAAAAATTAAGGTTTACACGTTCGCTCAGCGTGCCCGTCAGATTGGCCGAACTTACTACACGGGAGGTTGAACTGGCTTTTTTATTACCCAGGTCATCCTGTTCCAGTCCCAGACTCAAACTGAGGTTTATTTTATTGTTCCAAAAAGACTGGTAACCGTTGACGGTGATGTTTTCGAAATCATTG
>JAITQA010000027.1 GCA_031289145.1 Dysgonamonadaceae bacterium
AAATCCATCCTTATCTTTTCCAAAATTACCTTCCGGCGTTTCAACCACCACATAATACAATGGTTTATCGATATCCTGTTGCGACAAAAAATCCATCGCATCGGCTTTACTTGGCGCCGTATATACCATCCACACCGACGAATCATCCTTACTTTCGCTAACAAAAGTCACCCGCTGAGCATCGTCGTCTGCCAATACATTCGGGCGGATGGTCTTTTCGGGTTCCAAATCATTCTTTTTACTCCCGTTCGTTCCTGCAACAAAAGTGTCGGCAGTTACGGTGTTCAGTTGAAATTTAATCGGGGCGGATTGTGATAAAAACTTTCCGTCAAACAGGACAGAAACTGATGTATCCGGCTCGGCAACGAATCTATAGGTACTTGGAAAAGCATTACCTGCATGATCGAGAACAAAAAGAATATTGTTTTTTACATTTGTTTGAAATGAAATCGTTTTACCGTTTTTTACCGCCCCCATTTGCTGTCCATTCATGTAAACATGTAGTTTCATTGCCGCTCCGACCACGCCGGATATGCGTTTAAAATTTATCGTACAGGGCGACGACAAAAGTTCTTCTTCCGCAGGAGGCAAGGGTTCCCTTACTTCTGTCCATTTTATGTCATTTGCCTCAGGTATTTTTTTTGACTGTTTTTCTGTGCAGGTAAAATACTGTCCGTTTGCATCGGCTTTTTTCAGTTTACTCAAAACTTCAGTACAGTATTTTGTTTCAAATTTTTCAGTAACCAATAAGCGTGTGTTTGCAAAACCGTGTTTTAAACTACTTGCTGCTATTTTGCCGCTAATAAAAGCAGGAACAAGCAGAACTAAAAACATAACAAGTATTGCATACCACGGCAATACCTGAACACCGCCTCCCATATCCAGCCAGAAGGAATCGGCGTTGCCAAATACGAACCAGCAGGGCAACGCCACCAACGCCAATGTTACAGGAATAAGCAACAGACCGAGAAAAATACGAACCGGACGCATTTTATTTATCTTTGCGGCAGAATCGTTATAACAATCTTCACAAACGGTAAATTCATGCTTGGTATCCGGAATCTGTTGGCTAACCATCTTCCCGTTTTTGTTTTTACCAATCTCCTTTTCTTTTCCGCTGACGACTGCAATGTGGACAGAGCCTCCCGTAGCCCTGCCGCAGTCGCTGCATATAATTAAATTATTTTTCATAACCTTTTCCTTATCCCTCTCGTCATTTCGGGAATTATTGGGAATATTATTCTCTGTTTCCGATTTATTCGAGCCGATATTCAACAGGTTGCTGAGAAGCGACTGCTTAATAAAATCTTCCACCGACATATTTTCAGGAATATTAATGGTCGTTTCCCCTGCTTCTATTTTCCCCGAAGATTCGATATTTTGCTTGAGTTTCTTCAATGAATCTTCCAGTTCGCGGGTATGCTTGACTCCTCCGTCAGACCATGAAGCGTTTTTCGGGCTACCTTCTTCTATTGTAAACAGGGTGCCTCCGTTACATGGAGAGAATCGATAGTTTGTGTCTATCCACGTACTGCCGAGAGTAACAAGTTTTTGAAACTCGTAGTTATTTATCTGTGATGGAGCTCCCATACCCCATGTCACAGAACCGCCTTTTTTCCATTCGGCGCTGATAATTTCTCCTCCATCCCATTTCGACCAGTTCGAAATATTCGTGAAGTAGTTCCATACATCCTCCACCGGTCGGTTAATAATAACATTTAATTTAATCATAACCTTTTTTCGTTTTATGTCCCTTGCGGGGACGGTTTATAATTTAATTTTAATCGTGTTTAAAATAGTTAACTATTCCATATTTTCCCATCCTGAGACTCCGTCTTTTACTTTTGTTTGCAGTACGCCCCATAAAATTCCGACAGGTATTATGGTTCTCAATGCATCCAGAAATTCTCCGGCAATCAAACTGCTGATGATTCCCAGAACAGTTATCCCGACGATAATCCAAAATCCGATTTTTTTCCACTTGAAAAGAAGAATTGCAGCTACAATTACTACTATCGCAGTAATAAAGTACGTAGCTATTTCGATGCCTGAGACGTTGTCCTGTATCGACAGGATGATTGCCAACAGCAGATTTGCCACCATTATTAGGATAAGCCATGTCGTCAGACAACCGTGTCTATTTTTCAGAACATCATCGGAAGATGCCTTCTGTTTAGCCCGTATAAAATCTATAAAAGCAAATATTAATAATAATATTAATGCTACCAGTCTGACCAAGCCGCCAACCGTTAACGCCGGTTCGGAACTGTAATTTACCGGAATAGACTGTGCGTACAGGTTTTCGCCCGCCGCTACACAAATCATTGACATAATCGTCAAACTAACTAATAACTTTTTCATAACCTTTTTCTTTTTTATGTCCCCTTTGCGGGGACGGTTTATAATTTCCTTTACTATTCACTCTTGATAGATTCCGTCTTTATCTCTTCCGAAATTACCATCTGGGGTTTCCACCACCACATAGTATAACGGTTTATTGATCTGTTGTCGAGACAGGAAATCCATTGCATCGGCTTTACTGGGCGCCGTATATACCATCCACACCGCCGAATCGTCACGGTTTTCGCGAACAAACGTCACTCGATGAGCGTTGCCGTTTGTCGATACAGTCGGACGGACGGTCTTTGCCGGTTCCAAATCATTCTTTTTATTGCCGTTATGTTTTGAAAATGCCGCATGTGTCTGTTCCCACATCTCGTGAGTAAAATCTGCGCCCGCAA
>JAITQA010000038.1 GCA_031289145.1 Dysgonamonadaceae bacterium
AAAAGCGGCGTTGTTTTTTTTGCTTCCTCATAATATTCCTTGATTAGCGCCACGGTTTCCGTTTCACCCAACCTGTAAAAAATATAACGAAGACGCGCCTTGTGTTTGTTTTTGCGGTTCCCATGCTCGGAAAACATTTTTTTAAGCGCTTCTGCTACAACAAACAGTTCATTTTCGGGCATAAATTCGAAAAGCAACCATCCTGTCGATG
This sequence comes from Dysgonamonadaceae bacterium, assembly GCA_031289145.1. Lineage (GTDB taxonomy): Bacteria > Bacteroidota > Bacteroidia > Bacteroidales > Azobacteroidaceae > Azobacteroides. Next base: position 212 of record JAITQA010000038.1, read on the forward strand.
GTTTGGAACCGCCGCCGCCGCCGACATAAACCCGAAACCCTTTTTCCCCGTCCCGTATTTTCGCTACGAAACCCAAATCGTTGATTCCCGCATAATCAATTTGTTTATCATCCGACGAAAAGGCTATTTTCATTTTACGGGGAAGCAGGTAAGAATCCGGCTCTGCGATTAACTTGCTTGTCAGCGCCATGGCGTAAGGCGTCGTATCAAAAACCTCTTCGGCTGAAATTCCGCTGTCAGCCGAGACTAATATGTTGCGTACCGTATTGCCGCCCCCACCCTTGGTACTCAATCCGATTTCCTGCAATTCCCTGAGAATGGCCTCTACTTCTTCCAATCCCAGGTTCTGGATTTGTATTTCCTGCCGGGTGGTAATGTGCAACAGGTTCGATTTGTGTTGCTGCGCAATGTGGATAATCCGGAGCAATTGTTCCGGATAAATGACGCCTCCGGTCGCCCGGATGCGAGACATATACACCTCATCTTTCCGTTGTTCGTATATACCCATCGGCACACGAAAAGCCTTGAACTGAACAGCGCCGACGTCCCCTTGTCGGTATTCTTTCGCTAAATTTCCTAATTTAGCAATGTCTTCATTTAATGTATCCGGTAATTTGTACATTGTTAAGTTTACTTTTAAAACACGAACTTTTACCGGCGACACTTGGAGTTCCGGCATAAATTTCGCAGCAAAAGTAACTGATTAATGCTGGGTGTGAAATACCATATTCAGGGTATATTGCGGTATTTGCAGGGTAAGCATGCTAACAGCGAATCGTTTACCTCCTGATGGGAATACCCAGGATATACTCCATCGTTTCTCCCGGCGCTGCATTGGCGCTTTTCACAGAGGGTCTGTTTTACCGAAGAGATTATGGCGGGTTGAGTCCCCAATGAACCGGCGTAGAAACTATGCGAAAAATAATAGAAGAATTGCTATAACCAACCGTAAAGATGCTATTCGCCTAATTGCACTGAATAAACTCAATCCATTCATTTTCTCTGCGCTTCGTTCAATACGCGAAGGAAGTTTCCACCCCATATTTTGGCAATATCTTCTTCGGAATAGTTTTTTTCGAGCAGTTTCACGGTGATATTGATCAAGTCATTGCTGCCGTTGCAACCAATCACGCCGCCCCCGCCGTCAAAATCGGAAGCGATGCCTACATGGTCAATACCGGCTACCCGGATGGCATGCTCAATGTGCCGGATGACGTCGGTCAAATCGGCTTTGTGTGCATCCGGGTTAACAAATTCATCAACAATACATAGCTGCACTACGCCGCCGTTTTTTGCTATGGCTTGCAGTTGTTGATCCGTCAGGTTGCGGTCGTGGTCGCACAAGGCGCGTATCGAAGAATGGGAGGCGATAACGGGCTTTCCGGATAATGCAATAACGTCAAAAAACGTTTTTTCACTGACATGAGATACGTCAACCAGCACACCCACTCTATTCATTTCTTTTACCACCTTACGACCAAAGTCGCTCAATCCGTTCCATTCTGCCGTTGTATCGCTTGATGAATCGCAAATATCGTTGTTTTTCGTATGGCACAACGTGATGTAGTTTACGCCTGATTTTTGGAAACGGGCGATGTTGGCAATGTCTTTGCCGATGCCGTATCCGTTTTCTATTCCCAAGAAAATGGCTTTCTTCCCCTTATTCTTTATGCGGACAAGGTCGTCGGCCGTACAAGCTATTTCGCACAAATCTTTGTTTGCCTCCACTTGTGCGTATATGCCCCGTATCAGGCTGTCTATCTTGTTGATTGCTTTTTGCAGGGAAGCATTATCGCGAGGCCCTTGTCCGATATAGCCTATAAAAAAGGCAGCGTCCAACATGCCTTCTTCCATTTTGGGAAGATTTACCTGATTATCTTCCCTGTTCCCGATATTGAATCCGGAGCGCCAAAATTCGAGTGGCGTATCACAATGCGTATCAACAGACAAAATTCTTTTGTGCAATTCTTTGGCTTGATGAAACAGGGCAGCTTCCTTGACAATATGGGTAAATATTTTCAACATGGCGGTATCCCCTCCGTAAACAAATCCTTCGGGATGAAACTGCACACCCAGCACAGAACGGTTGGGATAGGCTTCGATGGCTTCCGTAAAACCGTCTCCGGCGCGGGCGGAAATACGGAAATGCGGCGCAAGATTTTTTACTCCTTGATGGTGAAACGAATTGACAAATATTTCTTGCCTGTTCAGTATTTCATCCAATTTGGTTCCGCCGACAATTGTTGCCGGATGTGTTCCTTCCGTCTGAGGTTCCGTCTGGTAGTGATTGATGCTGTTTTTGTTTTCATACTGTGTTGGAATATCCTGATACAATGTACCGCCAAAAGCAACATTTATTGCCTGTTCGCCGCGGCAAACGCCCAATACGGGAATATTCCGGTCTGTAGCCAGTTTGAGCAACGTCAGGTCGTAGATATCCCGGATGGAGTCGATGCTGTTGATATTGGGTATCGTATCCTCTTCGTAATAGAACGGATGGATATCTTCTCCGCCGGTCATCACCAATCCGTCCAAAGTTTTGACGATGTTGCGGAGTACTGCGCCGTCCGTCATGGTCGGAATGATGATGGGCATTCCTCCGGCTTTCAGGATAGCCTGTATGTATGTGCCCGAAACAGAAGAACCTCCGCTATTTGTGCGACTTGCCGATATTCCGATAAGCGGTTGAGGCTTTGCCCGGAGATCGACAAAACAAGAATCCGTTATCCGGTTCAGTTTCGACACAGGATAAAATTCCTGACTTTTAATGTCCTGAGAAAGCAACGACAACAATGCAACGACAATAAATCCTATCTTTTTCATAATTTATAATTTATAATTCATAATTCACAACTTACGGTTCATCCAATTTTTCCCTTCCGTCAGCCGGGTAATCAACATGGTACAACTTACATTCTCAACAGCATTGAGCAGGGTAGCCGGAATATCTACAATGGTACTGATAATCATCAATGTACCGGCTAATTGCGGGTCGAAACCAAAAATGGAACAAATAAGCAATTCTCCGGTCATTCCGCCACTGGGAATGGCTCCTACTACAATACCGACAAGCAAAGCGGCGCCCAGTATCATGAATACATTGGAAGAAGTGGTTAAATCCTGTCCGAAAATGGTGAGAAGAAAAGTGATTTTGAGGATGCCGCTCATCACCGAACCGTCCTTATGGATATTTGTTCCGAGTGGGATAACCGTTTCTGCAACAGTTACCGGGATACCTATCCGTTTGGCGGCTTCCATGTTTACCGGAATACAGGCAGCGCTCGACGAGGTGGCAATAGCTGTCAACGAAGGCGTGAGTATATTTTTCCAGAAAGCGATAAAACCGTTTTTTCCTCCGGATAAAAAAGCATAGACAGAATTGAGTCCGAAGAATCCGATTCCGGTAAGTATCAGAAACAAGATGAAAGCGTGCAGGTATCCGTTTAATAGCTGTCCGCCCAAATGACCGACAATATTTGCAAAATAACAACCAAGACCCAAGGGAGCTGCTATCATGGCGATGTTCATCATTTTCAGAATAACATGTGTAGCGCTGTTCAGGAAATCGGTTACAAGTTTGCCCTTTTCGCCGGAAAAAGCGGTTGCCAATCCCAGCAGGATGGAGAAAATGATTAGCGGAAGCAGGTTCGCCTTTGTAAACAGCAGCAGAAAATCAGAAACCGTGAAAGTGTTCACAACCGTTTCTGCAGAAGCACGCTGAGCAATGGTTTGGTCAGGTAGTCCCGCGAGTAAACCGGCTTTTGAAATTCCACCCAGCGGATTGTATAGCAGCGTAACCACATAGGCAACGACGGCTGCTATGACCGCCGTAACAAGGAATACAAGAAAGATGTTCCCGAATACTTTCCCCAGCTTGTCGGATTGTTTCATATTACAAATAGACGACGAAACGCTGAAGAAAACAAGGGGAACGATAAGCGTAAACAACAGATTCAGGAATATGTCTCCAATGGGTTTCACAACAGCCGTTTCTTCCCTGAACACTATACCGCAAATGCCTCCCGCGAATATACCGCAAAGCAGGCAGAGTGTAAAAGCATAGTTTTTAAGCATGTTCATTAATGTCGGGGCTTATAATCTCTTTTGTTATTCATTCGGCAAAGTTAGTATTTTCTTTTATGCGTACAAAATTAATCGACCATAAGTGTGGTGAAATCCTACTACGAGTACAAAAAATATGGTGTCTCAAAAAAAGTTTTAGCCGGATTATTTCAATATTTGATTATTTAATTTTTTTTTGTACATTTGCGACATATTATTTTTACACAGAAAAACGATTACTTATTTATAAATTTTAAACAATTACTTATGAAAACTCGAATCAAAATTTCCTTAATCACGATTTTGCTTAGTTGTACAATCGCATTTGCACAACGCCAAGCTGATGTTACTACCACTTTTAAGCAGGATATTCAACAAGTCTTGCTGAACCCTCTCAATGGTCATATTATTGTAAAAGAAAAAGATGCTCTTTCCGACTATAACCCTGAAACTCAAAAAACGGAATGGGAAATAGATAAAAACACCCTTGTTAAAATCGGAAATCTCGAAAAAGCGCAAAAAGTATTAGATGCCGTAGGCGCTGTTGCCGGTTTAGCCGCTTCTTTCCAATCAGCAGATGACATTTACTTTATTCAAGGTTCTCCCTATGTCCGCTCAGTCATCGAGAACCGGGATATTATTATCAATTCTCTTGATGGTCAAATCTTATTTAATTCCGGAACGGTGGATTATCGGATAGTGCAAAGCCAACTGCTGCCGGAACTGAATGAATTGCTCTTATTAGCCAGCGACGGAAAAAATTTCTATTATGTTCTGTGGAATTTGGAAAAAAGCGAAGAGGTGTGGAAAACCGAATTAGGCCCTGTCGCCAGCATGATGAGCATGTTCAAAGACTTATTTTCTTTGAAAAATACAAACACTGAAGACAAATCGGAGATATTGGACGATGCGATTTACACCTCTCTGAACGGAATTTTATACAAGTTGGATAAGTCAACAGGGAAAATCAGTTGGCAATCCAAAGATAAAATCAATAGATTCTATTTAACCCAGACCGGTAATGACATTATCATTATCAAAAATAGCGGAAGTCTTCTTTCTTCCAAACAAGCGCTAAATATCTGGAACAGCAAAGACGGAGCACCCATCTGGAAAGATGATATCAAAACAAAATATATTATCTATCTGGAAGACTGGAGTGACAGACTGTTGATTGCACACAACAGCGGATTTAATTTTTATACTTATGCCGACGGGAAAAAAGTATGGAAAAAAGATGCAAAAGGAAATAGCATCAAAAAAGTAATCCCGATAGGGCAAGACTATTTGTATATTGCCGATAAAGAAATGAATCTGATTGATAAAGACGGCCAGAACAAATGGAAAAGATTCGTTGAAATCTGTGACAATGACGAAGACCCGGTTTATTTCTTGGATGTAATGGGAGATAACCAAGTGGTTTATCTGACGGGAAGCTATGGCAACTTAGTCAATTATGCCACAGGAAAAAAAATATGGAAGAAAAATATTGATTTTGAAAAAGACCGTCCCGTATTGTATGCTTTGGATGAAAATACCAATACGTTCTTGGTTTACAATGATAAAAAAGTATATAAATTCGACGCCCGGACAACTGAAAGACCTGACCCGATTGCCAAATTGAAGAAAGTGAAAAACGAAGAAAGTATTTCGGATCTCGAACTATTTGATTGGGGAATCTCTTTAGCAGGAGAAGGTGACATAATCGGCGTAGGCTTAGATGGAACCATTAAATACCAAAATGCTTATGACGAACCGGGTGGCGGAAAACGTAAATTCCTGAAAGCCTCCGGAAAAATAGCCGCTTTTGGCCTGGACGCAACTGCTGCCGTAACGCAGGCTGAAATTGTCTTTTTGCAGAAAAAAGAGAATGGAGAACTGGTTGAAACAGGCAGATTTGATTTGTTCGATAAAAAAACGCGAAAAACCGGCCAAGCGGCAGAAGCCGCTTCGTTTTTGCTCACTAACAATGTGCTTTCAGGCGTTTCAAATCGTTTCAATGCCATGAAATCTAATAGCGAATACGCTTTTGTTCTTGCGAAAGGCGCTAATGGGCCGGTATTGGTCAAAGTAAAAAAGGCAGACGGCACGGAAGTAGACAAGATTGATATTGACAACAACAAACCTATTTATGAGGTAGACCCGGTTAATGACAATGTATATTATGTTTACAAAAATGAACTGAGAACTTTCAGTCGCAAATAGCAAGCAAAAAATACTTGGATATAATTAAGCCGATACTGAATCATTACAATAAAATTGACTCATTATGGGAGTAGTTACAGGCGTAATATTTTCGGTTTTAGTATGGGGCATCACAACTTTGCTTACAGTTGCTGTTGCATTTAGTAATATGTAATTTTTTCAACTCGACAGGACGTTCCGATTGATTAGAAAAAAGGAGAATGTAGAGGGAAGCGAACGCATGGAAACATCCCCTGCTAATCGTTAATCATTGAATACAAAAGTGTTACATGATTACCATTATATGTGTGACAATTTGGAATGCACCCTTACAAAATCCGATACAACACAAAACACAAAAAGTACAATTAGTAGAAAACAATCATTATCTTTGTAGCGTGCCAACCGAAAAACAATTTAAAATGTAACAGACATGGGAAATAGCGCCACCCAACTGATTCCACCCTATACGCCCT